>NZ_WXWH01000072.1:0-36553 GCF_009904905.1 Vibrio sp. V30_P3S12P165
AAAAAGCCACATTCACCAACAACCCGCACCGATAAGCATCATCCCTAAAAGCTTCGCCACAGAAAGCTTGCTGGCCAATATCATCCTTGGCAAATACCAATACGCGATGCCACTTTATCGCCAAGAATCCCTGTTTACCCAGTCAGGTATCGAGCTATCGAGAACCACCATGGCAAGGTGGGTAATCCAGGTGAGTGAAAAGTTCAAACCGCTTTATCAGGCACTGAAGGCTCACTTACTCGAACAAGTGGTGGTTCAGGCCGATGAAACACCGCTCAATGTACTTAAGGAAGACAAGCAATGTTATATGTGGTTGTACAGCTCGGGAGCCGACTCCCCTGAAGCCAAACTCCCTGACATGAAAAATATCGTCTTGTTCGACTATCAAAACAGCCGTGCGAGAGCGTGCCCCGTGAACTTTTTGGGCGATTACTCAGGCTATCTACAAAGTGATGGCTACGCGGCTTATGATGGATTAACCAACGTCACCAATGTCGGTTGCTTCGCTCACGCACGTCGTAAGTTCATGGAGGCGAAAAAGCTTCAGGGCAAAGGTAAAACAGGTAAAGCAGATGTGGCGTTAGCCAAAATCCAAAAGCTGTATGCACTGGAATCGCGATTAAAACTGGCTTCGGTCGAAGAGCGTTGGGCAGAAAGACAAGCGCAGGCTAAACCGATGTTGGATGACTTGTATGACTGGTTAACCACGCAGAAAATCATCGAATCGAGTCCTCTTGGTAAAGCCATCAAGTACACCTTGGGTCAGTGGTCTAAGCTGATACGCTATGTTGAAGATGGGCATTTATCTATCGACAACAACCGAGCGGGACGCGCAATCAAATCGCTGGTTATTGGTAGAAAAAATTGGTTATTCTCGACGAATCCGCTTGGTGCTGATGCGAGTGCTTTGCTGTATAGCATCATCGAGACGGCGAAAGCGAACGGACTGATACTCTACGATTACATGGTCAAATGTATGAGGGAACTGGCAAAGCCAGAGCCTGATATTAACTCTCTTCTTCCTTGGAACTTCTCACACTAAAACGCCCCGTGGGATCATGGGGCGCTTACTCTACACCCAAACAACTTGGAATTGCAGGTTGGCTATATCGAGAAAGAGCAAAAAATAACAGTAATGCAGAGACTAAAGAAGAGAAAGGACAGGGGGTGTATAAACAAAAACTCAGGAATTTTTCCTGAGTTTTGATAATCAACCCAAATACTCATATAGGATGGAAATGAGATTAAAGCAAAATTCGCTTGTCATTTTTATTGACCGTCGCTCGGCCAATGCCTTTTACCTTAATTAAATCATCCTTATTAGTAAAAGCACCGTTTTGTTCCCGATACTCAACAATCGCCTGTGCTTTTTGCAAGCCAATTCCTTGCAATAACGTCGCCATTTCTTCTGCAGAAGCGGTATTAATATTAACGGTGATCTCAAACCCTTGACTGACCTCAGTAAGTTCTTCACCAAAGGCATAACTCATTGGCCAGCAAGCTCCTAACAGTAAAATGATTAAGTATTTTTTTAGCATCATAACTCTCCTTGTGATTACCTATGCGACAACGCGTATTGATATTAAGGGAAATAAAGACACAACAAATCAAACAAAACCGTAAAATAAAATGAGCTGCAAAGGCAGCCCATTTTAACAAACATATCAATTACATGATGTGTATTATTGATTCACAGAGAAATACTCAATTTCTGTATTTTTACGCAATACATTCAGTACACTATCTAAATCCTGCTGAGTACCAAGACGAGATAATTGAGCAGCAATTTGCTCACGATATTGCGCATCGACCTGAGTATCAACGTTATCTAACGCAATCACAACCACGTTTCCATCCTGATCTTTTCCTTGCGCATAAACCGATTTATCTTGTTCCGGCTTGGGCATTGAAAAGACAATCTTAGCCAAAGCTGCACCACGATCAATCGTTTGTGGTTGGCTAAAAGTAAGCTTATGCTCGGCCAGTAAGTGATCATCCCCTGCTTGCAATCCACTCACTAGCTGAGTCGCTAACTGCTGTGCTTGTTGAGCACCTTTTAGCTGCACCAGTTCCGCCTCAATGGATGACTTGACCTCGGCTAATGGCAAAATAGTTTCAGGTCGAGACTCTTCAACACGCACCACCACAATGTGTTCTGGAGCAATTTCAATCACCTCTGAGTTCAAACCATCTTCTTTGACTTCTGGTGACTGCAATGCCTGTAACACATCCGTATTACGTAAACGTTGGGGAAGTTCATCAACTGAAATAAAGTCAGTACGCTGAATCTGTGCATGAACCACTTGCGCTGCATCATCCAATGAATCTGGAGATTCAAACGCTACTTTTTCAAGCTCAGTTTGCAGTTGGTAGAACTGATCAACCGCTTGTTGATCTTGCAGCTCAGTTTTAATTTGCGTAGCAACTTGCTCAAAAGGTCGAACCATGGGGGCGTTAAGCTCATCAAGTTTGATAATGTGGTAACCAGATTCTGATTTAACTAAGCCCGTTACATCACCAACATGCTGTAGCGCAAACGCTGCATCTTCAAACGCTGCATCCATCGTACCACGTTCAATCCAGCCCAGATTACCGCCTTCTTGTACACTCCCAGTATCTTGTGACTTTTCTTTGGCTAGGGTGGCAAAATCAGCCCCTGCATCAAGTTCATCAAGAATAGCTTGAGCCATTGCCCTGTCATCACCTTTTACAAGGATATGGCTCACTTTACGCTGTTCATCTGACGTATATTTATCTTGATGCTCTTGATAATAAGCTTGTGCTTGCTCATCACTCACCAATACCGCAGCTTTCAATTGTTGCGCTGCCAGTTCAATATAAGAAATTTTCATCTGTTCTGGACGAGTATAGCGCTCATCATTTGCTTGGTAGTATTGCTCGATTTCCTCAGCGGTAACTTGGACTGACTGAGTAAAAGATGCGGTCGGTAAAGAAATGGTACGAATTTGACGTTGCTGAGTAATTAAAGCACTCTGGGCATCAATTTCACCATTTAGAGTAAATTCACTACCTTGTAGCGCAGTCATTAACTGATTACGTACTAAATTACGACGTAGATATTGTGCAAACCCGTCTGGGGTAAACCCAGCACGACGCAAAGCCGATTGGTAAAGCGTTTGATCAAACTGACCTTCCGATTGAAACTCAGGCATGGTTAAAATTGATTGACGAACTTGTTCATCGCTCACTCTGAGCCCAAGTGATTGAGCATGTTGCTCAAGTAAAAGATCATTAATTAAATTATCAAGCACTGACTTTCGCAAGAAGGAAACGTAAGCCGGATCGGCTAACAAGTTAGAAAAGTAATCGCCAAACTGAGATTGCATACGATTACGTTCATTTTGGTAAGCTTGCTCAAATTCTCCTCGGCCAATATCAACACCGCCGACTTTAGCGGCAGCGTTATTGCCGCCACTAATCAGGGAATTACCTACCCCAGCAAAGACAAAAGAAAGGATAATTAGTCCTAGGATAATTTTTATCGCGGTGCTGTTCACGCCCTCGCGTAATCGATCCATCATAGTTTTACTGCTCTCCGGATTTGAAGTCACAGACTTCAGCCAAAATTGAATAGCGCGATAATATCAGAAAAAGAAATGCGCATCAGTAGGATGCGCATAATTTCAAAAGGTTCGAACTAAATTTGCGTAAAAACAACAAAAGTAACTGAATTAGTTACAAGCATCTTTCAATGCTTTACCCGCTTTGAAAGCAGGTACTTTTGCTTCAGCGATTTGAATCTCTTCGCCCGTTTTAGGGTTACGACCAGTACGAGCCGCACGGGTACGAACTGAGAAGGTACCAAAGCCCACTAATGCCACTTGATCACCAGACTGAAGAGTATCGCTCACTGCTTCAATAAATGCATCAAGGGCACGACCAGCTGATGCTTTTGAGATATCAGCGTCAGCTGCAATTTTTTCTACTAATTGAGTTTTATTCACTATGATTCCCCTTTGGCTACCAAGTTATTATTTTGTTCGGTGCCGATTCGTTCCATTAAGATTAAAAACAGGCTTAAAGCCTTGTGACAACTGGGCTTAAGCCATAGTCAATAACGTTAGCTCTCAAAAAAAACGCTGACAAGCCTTTTTCCACCTATCAGCGTAATCTTTTACTTATTTTTGCTGCATATCACTATTTGACCGCTGAAAAACTGACCCCATTCGGATCTTTTTCTAATGCAACTTGCAATACTTCATCAATCCACTGGACTGGGATAACTTGCAAATCTGCAATCACGTTATCTGGAATCTCTTCTAGATCACGCTCATTATCTTTAGGGATTAACACGGTTTTGATCCCGCCACGATGGGCCGCAAGCAGCTTTTCTTTCAAACCGCCAATCGGCAGTACTTCGCCTCGCAGCGTAATTTCACCTGTCATTGCCACTTCCGCTTTTACCGGATTCCCGGTAAGGCTAGAGACTAACGCTGTACACATCGCGATCCCCGCACTCGGGCCATCCTTCGGTGTTGCCCCTTCCGGAACATGAACATGGATATCTTTCTTTTCATAAAAGTCACCATTGATACCGAGTTTTTCCGCACGAGAGCGAACGACAGTCATCGCGGCTTGAATCGATTCTTGCATCACATCGCCCAGCGAACCGGTTTGTGTTAACTTCCCTTTGCCCGGCATCGATTGTGTTTCAATCGTGAGAAGATCGCCACCGACTTCAGTCCATGCAAGGCCAGTAACTTGACCGATACGATTACTTTCATCCGCTTTACCATAATCAAACCGCTGTACACCTAAAAATTCTTTTAAGTTTGCTTGATTAACCGTCACGGTTTTGACCCCAGTATTGAGCAGAATTTTCTTCACCGCTTTACGACAGATTTTAGAAATTTCTCGCTCAAGCCCGCGGACTCCTGCTTCGCGTGTATAGTAGCGGATAATACCAATAATGGCTGAATCTTCGATGATGATCTCACTAGGTTTCAAACCATTACGCTCAATTTGCTTATTCACTAAATGACGTTTTGCTATATTGAGTTTTTCATCTTCGGTATAACCGGATAGACGAATCACTTCCATACGATCCAACAGCGGGCCTGGAATATTCATCGAGTTAGACGTCGCGACAAACATCACATCCGATAAGTCATAGTCAACTTCCAAATAATGGTCATTAAACGAGTTATTTTGTTCAGGGTCTAGCACTTCTAACAAGGCAGAAGCGGGATCGCCACGCATGTCCGAAGACATTTTATCGATTTCATCTAATAAAAATAGCGGGTTTTTAACCCCAACTTTTGCCATTTTTTGAATCAACTTACCCGGTAATGAACCAATATAAGTTCGACGGTGCCCGCGAATCTCGGCTTCATCCCGCACGCCACCTAGAGCCATACGGACATATTTACGGCCAGTGGCGGCAGCGATAGAGCGTCCTAATGACGTTTTACCCACCCCTGGAGGCCCAACCAAACATAAAATTGGCCCTTTTAACTTATTGATCCGTGTTTGTACCGCCAGGTATTCCAAAATGCGCTCTTTTACCCGTTTCAAACCATAATGATCAGCATTGAGGATCTCTTCTGCTTTAGCGAGATCTTTTTTCACTTTAGAGCGCTTCGTCCAAGGCACGCTAACCATCCAGTCGATGTAGCTGCGAACCACCGTGGCTTCTGCCGACATGGGAGACATCATTTTTAGTTTTTGCAGCTCTTGCTCTGTTTTTTCTCGAGCTTCTTTTGGCATCTTCGATGCTTCAATTTTTTGTTGCAAAACTTCAAATTCATCGGGTGCATCATCCATCTCACCGAGTTCTTTCTGAATGGCTTTCATTTGCTCATTCAGGTAGTACTCTCGCTGAGATTTTTCCATCTGCTTTTTCACGCGGGTACGAATGCGTTTTTCAACTTGCAGCAGATCAATTTCTGATTCCATTTGCCCCATCAAAAATTCCAAACGTTCAGCGACGTCTAAAATTTCTAAAACTTGTTGTTTATCTGCCAGTTTTAGTGGCATATGCGCAGCGATGGTATCGGCAAGGCGAGCGGCTTCATCGATACCATTCAGTGATGTCAGGACTTCAGGAGGAATCTTTTTATTCAGCTTGATAAAACCTTCAAACTGATTGATCGCGCTGCGCACAACCACTTCTTGCTCTTTATCATCCAACTCTGGAGTCAATAAATACTCAGCTTCCGCTGAGAAAAATTCACCTTCGTTGAATTGATGGATTTTTGCGCGCTGTTGACCTTCAACTAAGACTTTTACCGTACCATCGGGTAATTTCAATAATTGAAGGATGGTCGCCACAGTTCCCACTTCAAAGAGATCTGAAACTTTCGGCTCATCGGTTTCTGCTTGCTTTTGAGCAACCAGAAGCACTTGCTTGTTGTTATCCATTGCCGCATCTAAACACTGAATGGATTTTTCACGGCCAACAAACAGAGGAATGACCATATGTGGGTACACCACTACATCTCGTAGAGGGAGTACTGGGATCTCAATACGCTCGGATCGTTCCAAGTTCATATTATTCTCTCTTCCGCTTTTATGTATATGGCAGTATATGGGGGCTAACAGACTGGATTCAATGACAGAATTAAAAAAAGGAGGCTTGACCGCCTCCTTTTAAAACAGTTGCACAAATTTTATTCAGCACCTGCAGCTTGATGCTCATTTCCTGCGTAAATGAGTAAAGGAGCTGACTCACCATTTATAACAGACTCATCAATGACAACTTTCTCAACGTCAGACATTGAAGGCAGTTCATACATGGTTTCTAACAGGACGTTTTCAAGAATAGAACGTAGACCCCGAGCACCAGTTTTACGCTTCATCGCTTTAGCGGCGATTGCACGTAAGGCATCTTCACGAAATTCTAGTTCCGTCTCTTCTAACTCAAAAAGAGCGGCATACTGTTTTGTCAATGCGTTTTTCGGCTCACATAAGATTTGAATTAAGGCTTTTTCATCCAGTTCTGTTAAGGTTGCCGTGACTGGCAAGCGCCCAATAAACTCTGGAATCAACCCATATTTTACCAAATCTTCAGGTTCTACTTGGGTAAAGAGTTCACTTATCGACTTACTACTGTCTTTTGAGCGAACTTCAGCCCCAAAACCAATTCCTGTCCCTTTCGCGACACGTTGTTCAATGACTTTATCCAAACCAGAGAAAGCACCACCACAAATGAAAAGAATTTTTGAGGTGTCAACCTGTAAAAACTCTTGCTGCGGATGCTTACGTCCACCTTGTGGCGGAACGGATGCCACTGTACCTTCCACCAGTTTTAGCAGCGCTTGCTGAACCCCTTCACCGGATACATCACGAGTGATGGATGGATTTTCTGCTTTACGTGAAATTTTATCGATTTCATCGATATAGACAATTCCTCGCTCTGCCTTGGCAACATCATAGTCACATTTTTGTAGCAGTTTCTGGATGATGTTTTCAACATCTTCTCCCACATAACCGGCTTCGGTTAATGTAGTTGCATCTGCCATCGTAAACGGAACGTCTAAGAAACGAGCCAAGGTTTCAGCAAGTAGTGTTTTACCACTTCCTGTTGGACCAATCAGCAAAATATTACTTTTGCCAAGTTCCACACCGTCACTCGTTGTATCACCGTTACGTAAACGCTTGTAGTGGTTATATACCGCAACCGCAAGCACTTTTTTTGCATGTTCTTGGCCAATCACATAGTCATCGAGATGTTCACGAATTTCTCGAGGAGTCGGCAACGCTGACGACTCTTTCTTCGGTAAAACATCTTTGATCTCTTCACGAATAATATCGTTACAAAGATCGACACATTCATCACAGATGTATACTGAAGGACCGGCGATTAGCTTGCGAACTTCGTGCTGGCTTTTGCCACAGAAAGAGCAGTACAGCAATTTACTGCTACCACCCTCTTTGCTTTTATCTGTCATTCGCTAACCTCTTAGCCTTTACTCTTTATGGTTTCAGTGTATAACAATTTACACTAGATTGCGTTAACCAATTTTCACAATGGCTATTCACCACGATGAGTTAACACAGCATCGACTAACCCGTATTCCACCGCTTGATCCGCTGACATAAAATTATCACGATCGGTATCGCGTTCAATGATTTCGAGTGGTTGTCCTGTGTGTTCTGCTAGCAATTTGTTAAGTTTATTCTTAATACTTAGAATTTCTTGCGCATGGATTTGAATGTCTGAGGCTTGGCCTTGGAAGCCCCCTAGTGGTTGATGAATCATTACGCGAGAATTGGGTAAGACATAACGTTTACCCGGCGCACCACCAGCGAGTAAAAAGGCCCCCATTGAACAAGCTTGCCCGATACATAACGTGCTGACATTAGGCTTGATAAACTGCATGGTGTCATAAATAGACATGCCAGCAGTCACACTGCCACCAGGAGAGTTAATGTATAGGAAAATATCTTTATCAGGATTTTCAGATTCTAAAAAAAGCAGTTGAGCCACGACAAGATTTGCCATGTGATCTTCTACTTGGCCTGTCAGAAAAATCACTCTGTCTTTTAATAGACGAGAATAGATATCATATGAACGCTCACCACGAGATGTCTGTTCTACCACCATGGGTACGAGCGCATCAATCACTGGCGACATTGCATTTTTTTCTTGGTAGCTCATATAGTCTTGTATCCCTAAAATAAATGGCCCGAATGATGGGCATCACGCGGACCATTGTTAGCAGAAGAGCTGACGTTTCGTCAACCTTTCTACGTGACAAATTGCTTAAATCAAGCAGCTTCTGGATTCATTAGCTCATTAAAGCTAACTGTTTTTTCCGTCACTTTGGCTTTAGCAATGATCGCCTCAATCGCTTGCTCTTCTAGAGCAAGATTGCGCATATTATCCATCATTTGCTCATTTTGCTGATAGTAAGCAATCACTTCTGATGGATCTTCATAAGCAGTTGCCATCTCATCAATTAGAGCTTTTACTTTTTCTTCATCAGCTTTTAGCTCTTCAGTGCGAATAACTTCACCTAAGAGTAGACCAACCACAACGCGACGTTTTGCTTGTTCTTCAAAAAGTTCACGTGGAAGTTGATTAGCGGCTTCCATGTTACCACCAAAACGTTGAGCTGCTTGCTGGCGTAATACATTAATTTCTTGGTCAACCAATGCAGAAGGAACCGGAGTTTCGTTCTCTTTTACTAGGCCTTCAATCGCTTGCTCTTTCACGCGAGTTTTGATGGCTTGCTTCAGCTCACGCTCCATATTTTTACGAACTTCGGCTTTCAAACCTTCAATTCCGCCTTCAGCCACACCAAACTTAGCCACAAATTCATCATTCATTTCTGGCAGTTCACGCGCTTCTACTTTATTAACTTTAATGGCAAACTTGGCCGCTTTACCTTTTAGGTTCTCTGCGTGGTAATCTTCAGGGAAGTTAACGTCGATTTCAAATTCCATGCCTTTAGTTTTGCCAACGATACCATCTTCAAAACCAGGAATCATACGGCCAGCACCCATTTCTAGTGGGAAGTTTTCAGCTTTACCGCCTTCAAATTCTTCACCATCAATAGAACCAACAAAATCGATAGAAACTCGCTTACCTTCTTCAGCAGCTTCGTCCACTTCAACCCAAGCGGCTTGTTGTTTACGAAGTGTTTCCAACATTTCAGCAACATCTGAATCAGTCACTTCTGCTGCTGGTTTTTCTACCGTGATATTTTCTAGACCTTTCAACTCAACTTCTGGGTAAACTTCAAACGTTGCTGTAAAAACAAGGTCTTTTCCTGCTTCGTTTTCAACAGGAGCAAAGGTTGGTGCGCCAGCAGGATTGATTTTTTCTTTCACGATTGCTTCGATAAAGTGACGCTGCATCACTTCACCCAATACATCTTGACGTACTGCTTTGCCGTACATCTTAGCAACCATCTTCATTGGCACTTTGCCTTTACGGAAACCATCGAAACGACGGTTCTTGGCGATGTTGCGTAGTTCCGCTGTCACCGCATCTTCGATGTTTGCAGCTGGAACAGTAATATTGAGACGGCGCTCTAGGCCTTCTAGCGTTTCAACAGTAACTTGCATTGTTTATAAACCTCAAAACTGGCTCAGTATTCCTGAGCATCATGAGCCAATACCGTGATTGGCTGCATCCTTGTGTTGTGTTCGATTGAACACTTAAATGATAAATATTAGGCATCGATATTTCGGCTTAATAAGCCTTAATATCAGACTAATAAGTGATATCTTTGCCGATTTGCGCCGAATAAAGGTATCTCTGATTAGCCTCAGGGCAAAAATTTAGACGTGACATTCTACCGATCAGGGCTTTTCCTGTCGAGTTAAACCCCAAACCATCGCTTATAAATCTGTCCAAAAACGACCTAAGTGCTAAAGTTTTCATCAAACACTTAAAACCATGAGAATTTAAATGGGGACAATAAAGGCTTTTTCAAGAGAATCGAGGCTTTTTTTTATCCAAACATTCAAAAAGAGATCTTGCTCTTATTTTGCAGGGCAAGCGCATTAATAGTTAACCATCATGATGGCCGTCTAAGACGAGCAACTGATGACCAATGTTTTCCCCCACTCCGTGGGGAGCCTTGCATAGCGTTCATATTCTGGCTATTCGTCAAAAGGTCGAGGTAATCGCTGAATCAGTGTCTCGATTTGATGACAATTGCCTTGGGTTGCCTGTTCAATCGCCTCTTGCGCCAAAAATAGACACGGAAGGGAAACAAGCCCCTTCCGTTACCGTTCATTATAATGCCCATAAAATAAGCGCTAATACCTGTGGAGATAGTATCCGCAAACACATGACTAACGGATAAACCGTTGCATAAGCTAGCGCTGATGCGCCGCTTGTTTCATGTAAACCATTTGCAAAAGCTAATGCTGGTGGATCCGTCATTGAGCCTGCCAACATACCACACATAGTAAGGTAGTTCAGTTGACCAAATAGCCGAGCCAAGATCCCTACGGTAATTAATGGGATAGCGGTAATTAATGCACCATATCCCATCCAACTGACACCATCACCTTGCACTAAGGTATCAATAAAATGCCCTCCCGATTTTAGTCCAACCACAGAGAGGAATAGAACAATACCAATTTCACGTAATGCTAAGTTAGCGCTTGGTGGCATGAACCAGTACATTTTACCAATGCTACCAATACGAGCCAAAATAAGAGCGACGATCAGTGGTCCGCCTGCCAATCCCAATTTTATTGCTGCAGGAAAACCCGGTAAGTAAAAAGGTATCGAACCTAAGAGTACTCCAAGGCCTATCCCAACAAAAACAGGCAACATTTGCACATGTTGCAATTTTTGATGTGCATTACCAACAATACCACTGACGGCTTCAATGGCTTCTTTTCGGCCAACTAAGTTTAAAATATCACCAAATTGTAGAGTTGATTGACTCGATGGAATCAACTCAACCCCAGCTCGATTAAGCCGAGAAACCACAACGTCATACTTTTCTTTTAGATCTAAGTCACGTAGTTTTTTACCCAATACAATTTCATTGGTCACCACCAAACGTTGAACTCGTAATTCGGTGCCTCGTGTCGATAATGAAGCATCAACCTCTTCACCAATCACTAACCGAGCTTTTTCTAATGCTTTTTTATCCCCCACTAAGTGAAGAAAATCATTCAATTCAACACGAGAGTCTGGCTTGGGGACATACAGTTGGTCTCCTCGTTTTAAGCGCGAACAAATAATATTTCCATCGCTTAATGCTGGAATCTCTTGTAAGAGCAGCCCATTTAAATTGGGATTTTTCACCGCAACATTTATCGTATTCAGGCTCTCTTTTTTATGCCCATTGTGAATTTCAAATTCATCGGCCTCTTGCTGAATGTTAACTCGAAATAACATACGCAATAGCCACATCGTTAACAAAATGCCACAAATACCAAATGGATAAGCAATTGCATAGCCCATCCCGGTTAAATCCAATAAATTCTCTTGGCCACCTAACTCTCCGAGAATTTGTTGCCCAGCACCCAGTGATGGTGTATTGGTCACTGCACCAGAGAATACGCCGAGAATCACCGGCAATGGCACATCAAATAAATAATACAGTGCGATGGTCACTAAACAGCCAAGCAAAACAATCAAAGCAGCAAAAGCATTCAGTTTTAGACCGGAGGATCTCAATGAAGAGAAAAAGCCAGGCCCCACTTGTATACCAATGGTATAAACAAACAAGATCAGACCAAATTCTTGAATAAAATGTAAGGTATTGTAATCGAGATCGATTCCCCAAGCCGTAGTAAAATGGCCGACTAAAATACCACCAAATAGGACGCCACCAATTCCTAACCCTACACCGTATATTCGCCAATTTCCAAGCCACAACCCCAGCACTGCTACCAGCGAAAGAATGCTGATAGAAAGCGCAATGTCACTCATAATTTCTCTCCTAAATTATAAACATAAAACTTTACAGGGCAGATTCGCAGAACAACAAGCAGGGGTAGGCATAAGAACTGATAAGAGTGGTTAGTCTACAGCTGAAGGGTTCCAATCGTTCTTAGAAATGTTCCAAAACGATATGTCGTTGCCCCAAACTAACCACAGTAATACTGTAATTGTAAGAAAGTGTTAACTATAGATAAACAGAAGTGTGCGTTTAAGCGAATCTCCAATAGCGTCAATTGTTCAATCTACGATCTCACTGACATGATTTCCGCCTTTAAATGATAGTTATATCATTTAATATTTTAATCGTAGACAGACACCCTATCTATATCGATTACACCTAAAAATGGCGCTTTATTCACTCACCAGTCGACCCGATGGTGACATATCTAAAAAATGATCGATTTGCTTACGTCGAATAATCCATTGATAAGTTATTGATAAAATACAGATTTGATATAACCAAAAGAAATAGATCAAGAGATTAAACACCCAGTGGGCTTGCTCACTCACTCCATCCCATTGAGCAAAAAAAGTAAACAACATCGTGATGCCATAGGGAAATAGACCCAGTAAAATAAAAAGTGGGCCTTGGTAGGGTTTTGATAAAGACCATGCCACTTTTAAGCCACGTGGCTCTGCATCAATCGCTATGGCAGGAATCACCAAACTCCAACGAGAAAATAGCCAACAGCAGGGGAGTGAAAATAGCAGATAGAGTACAAAAACAGGTAATGAAGCGACCTTCTCCTCAAACAAGTAAACAAATATCAAGGTACAGCCGATGAGTAGAGAAAATAACCCACCACCAATCAATATCCAGTAACCGATCATTTTTAACTCTCTTGTTCCGAACTGGGATGAGTCGTTGTTCGATGTTGTTATGGATGATGTTGTTATGGACGATGAATCTAACAGAATACTCCTATGCAGCTGAACCGTTGTCCAAGCAGCAATCATCATGACAAAGACGATCCATAAAAATACGTGTGGCGCACTATACCCTTGCTGAGTCTGTGGAATAATATATTGACTGCTGAGCGTCACTAACCAGTAGGGCCAGGATAATCGTAAAAGCTGACTCCACTTCATCTTAACCAATTGAAAGCTAAAAGATAATACATACAAAATAGGTAACGAACATACTGGCATGATTATTGACTCTAAAACCTACCTAAAAAACCATCTCAGTGATAACTCACCACTATGATCAAGAGAATCGATAATATGACTCAAATTGCTTATTTTTTCAGGACTAATCTTGTGACTAAACACGAAATTCTCACACAAATTAATAACCTTTTTATTATAAAGGCTTAAACCTTCACAACTCCCTCACCTTGCTGCGCTTTTTTAAATCGGTGATGACGCAAGTCAAGCTCACGCCTTATATGAACTTGCTTCAATAGGAAATATTCGTCAGTATGACTATTCTCAAACCACTTAGCCTGGTAAGTCATTAGCAAATTTGTACAATCATAGATTGGCCTTTAGTGATAGCTAAGGGCCCCATTTCAGGAGCATAGCGACACCATGTAAATAGGTTAAACAAACCCTAGCCAGCACCATTACAACTTTAACTCAAAAAGCATAACAACAAGGAAGCATCGTGTATGAGTAATCCTGCACCACGTTTAACTCTGCGTGTCATTGAAAAGAGTGATTATCCTGAATTAGCCATGTTGATGGATCTCGTCTTTCACGATGTGGGCGGTGCTTGGCCCAGAATGACAATTATGGACTTAATTCACCAATTTCCAGATGGACAAATTTGTATTGAGGACGATGGAAAAGTCATTGCGGCCGCACTCACCATCAAAGTGGATTATAACCGTTTTTCTCTTCCTCATGTTTATACTGATATCATCAATGAACACAATGTGATTCAACATAAAACGAATGGCGATGCGCTGTATGGCTTGGATGTTTTCGTCCATCCTGATTACCGAGGGTTACGCTTAGGACGTCGATTATATACAGCTAGAAAAGAATTGTGCCGTAGTGACAACCTCAAAGCCATTTTAGCCGGTGGTCGAATACCGGGATACGCTCAATATGCGGATCAAATGCCAGTTATGGACTATATCGAAAAAGTCAAACGCCGTGAGCTGCATGATCCGATTCTCTCTTTCCAATTAGCAAATGACTTTGATGTTAAGCGGATTATGCGCCACTACCTACCGGAAGATGATAATTCAAGGGGATATGCCACCTTATTAGAGTGGGATAATTTCTTTTATGAAGAAGATATTCAATCTATTCATGATGTCGAAAAAACTTTAGTGCGTATTGGTATCGTTCAGTGGCAAATGCGAGCCGTGCTCAGTGTGGAAGATTTGTTGGATCAAGCCGAATTTTTTGTTGACTCGCTTTCAAAATATCAGGCAGATTTTGCCCTATTCCCAGAGTTTTTTAACGCCCCATTAATGGGATTAAAGCGCGAACAAAACAGCGTCGAAGCAATTCGCTTTTTAGCCTCTTTTAGTGAGCAGATAAAAACCCACTTCTCGACCCTGGCGGTCACTTACAACATTAATATTATTGCCGGTAGCATGCCTGTTTTAGAAGATGGTCAACTGTATAATGTGGCCTATTTACTTCATCGTGATGGCTCAATTGACCAACAGTACAAAATTCATATTACACCACATGAAAAACGTGACTGGGTGATCGATGGCGGCAACCATGTCCAAGTGTTTACAACCGATGCGGGCCGGGTGGGCATTTTAATTTGCTATGACAGTGAATTTCCAGAACTTGGACGAATGCTGGCAGAGCAAGGGGTACACATTATCTTCGTTCCTTTTTGGACCGATACCAAAAATGGTTATCAACGGGTTCGCCTTTGTTCACAAGCTCGGGCCATTGAAAACGAGTGTTATGTCGCCATTGGAGGCAGTGTCGGTAATTTACCACGAGTGGATAACGTCGACATTCAATATGCCCAGTCAGCTGTATTTTCACCATCCGATGTTTTCTTTCCACACGACGCGACCATTACCGAAGCTAGTCCAAATACGGAAATGATAATTTTTGCTGATGTGGATCTCGATAAGCTTAAACAACTTAATACTGAAGGCTCAGTCACCAATTTACGTCACCGCCGAATGGATCTCTATGGCGGATTTACTCACACTAAAATTCATCAATCTTAAAATTCACGCTATTTTCGTTCCAAGCGTATCTTTGGGCACCTTGGAACGACAAAAAATAACAACATGATAACAAAATCACGCTATTTTTTAGTTAAAACGGTTAGAGTAACTGCCCTAAAACCGCGAAAGGTCAACAGACCCTAGGAGCCTTGCCTCATGGAATCATTACTTCACGCTTTTCCTGTCATTACTGAAATTCCCGTCGCATGGGGAGAGATGGATGCATTGCAGCATATCAATAACGTGGTCTACTTTCGTTACTTTGAAACTGCGCGAATTGATTATTTTAAACAGATAGCCTTGATGGAAGATATTCAAAGCAGTGGTATCGGCCCAGTGCTGAGTGAAACCCAATGCCGTTATAAAATTCCGGTCACCTTTCCTGATACTTTATTGATCGGTTCCAGAGTAGTGGATATTCAGACTGATCGTTTCACCATGGAATACCACGTCGTGAGTAAAAAAATAGGTAAAGTCACCACCACAGGGGCTGCAACCATCGTGATGTTTAACTTTGCGACTGGACAAAAAGCGCTTCTCGCCGAACATTTGGTGCAAGCGATAAAACAAATTGAAACGCATGGCTGATTAACCATCAGTACACAATAACTCAAGAGCCTCTTGCCTAAATCTCGCTCAACGCTTATTGTGCCAAGCAATTATTCTCGACGGATCAACCAAATGAATAGTGCATTACTTGGTTTATTTATCCCAACGTTCTTCTTTGTTTCTATTACACCGGGTATGTGTATGACATTAGCTTTAACGCTTGGGATGAATCTTGGCTATCGAAAAACATTATGGATGATGATCGGTGAGTTGCTTGGCGTTGCCATGGTAGCCGTCTCTGCAGTCATCGGGATTGCCGCCATCATGCTGAGTTATCCATGGATGTTTACCCTGTTCAAATTAGTGGGTGCCAGTTATCTACTCTATCTCGGCATCCAAATGTGGCGTTCAAAAAGTAAACTGGCCTTCGATTCGACAGATCATCCTCACCCAACACATCATCGAAAAACACTATTTATCCAAGGTTTTATGACCGCGATTGCCAACCCCAAAGGTTGGGCATTCATGATTGCTTTATTACCACCTTTTATTGATCAATCTCACCGTTTAGTTCCACAACTCACTTTATTGATTTCCATCATTATGGTGTCTGAATTTATTTCAATGTCTCTTTACGCGATCGGAGGAAAAGGACTAAAACGAGCACTCGGAAAAGCCGATAACTTACGATTATTGAATCGCATCGCTGGTACGATGATGGCAGGGGTAGGTATCTGGCTACTAGCCAGCTAATGATTCTCTTTAATTACTTTTACCCGTATGACATCAAACCATGTCACGATGTGAAAGCAACATACTGCTCCTTTCCCCTGATACATTAACCGGCCTTAGTCCGACGACGTTATCACCCTTTCAATAAAGGATGACCGTATCCGTTAGTCACTCAAAAATACCATTCCATTCCTAAAAATTGCGCATTGAGCAAAGTAGATTATGCTTATTTAGGCAGGCCGCTATGTTTCATAACATCACGGATTTATAACAGGGTTCACAGCGCGATTTCTTCTAGGATATTTCTATGCGAAACAATCACCCCGTCACCAATAAAGAAAAAACCTTTGATAAAGACACCAAACTGATTTCCGTTACCGATACCCAAGGAAAAATTGTCGAGTGTAATGAGGCTTTCGCAAAGATCAGTGGTTTTCAAAAAGAAGAGTTAATTGGTCAGCCGCATAACATTATTCGACATCCAGATATGCCTTCACAGGCATTTGAAGTCATGTGGCAGCACCTCAAGGCAGGACAACCTTGGATGGGATTAGTCAAAAATCGTTGCAAAAATGGTGATTTCTACTGGGTCGATGCTTATGTCACTCCCATCACCGAAAATAATAACGTGATCGGTTATGAATCGGTTCGATCGTGTCCAGATAAAAAAGCCATTGCCAGAGCCGAAAAATTTTATCAAAGAGTCCGAGCCGGGAAGCCTGCCAAAGCCGGACTCTCTATTCGGTTAGAAAACCTCTTTTTGATATTCGCTTTAGCCTGCTCTGGCTTGCTATATGCGATGGAATATCCTGAACTATCGGAAAGTATATTACTCGTCGGGATTATCATCTTTAGTGTATGGGTGTCGTACTCTCGTCATCGAACGTTACATTCAATCAGTGACCTATTGCAGACCTCATTTTATCATCCACTCGCTATGCATACTTACACGGACGACACAGGTGAATTAGGCAAAATTAAAGTTTCATTGTACAGCCAAGCCGCTCATCTCAATACCATTATCGCTAGAATAGAAAATGCAGCGATCAATGTTTCTGCTGAAGCAAGGCGAGGGCAAGCTTTAACACAGAACGCACAGAAAGAAATATCTCGTCAACAAAAAGAGACCGAGGCCGTTGCTGCCGCTATGCATCAAATGAGCACCTCGATTCATGATGTATCAGAACATGTCAATAATACCGCCGAGCAAGCTGAAGTGGCTAACAAATTAACGCAAAACGGCGTTATCACCTCAAATACAACGCGTGATGCGATTGAAAAACTCAAACGTACTGTCCAGCAAATTGGTGACTCGGTACAAAACGTTTCCGAACAAACCAATAAAATTGCTCACGTAGCACAAATCATTGAAAATATTGCAGAACAAACCAATCTTCTGGCGTTAAATGCCGCCATTGAAGCGGCAAGAGCTGGAGAGCAAGGGCGAGGATTCGCTGTTGTTGCCGATGAAGTTCGTGTCCTTGCAACACGAACCCAACAATCAACCCAAGATATTCACGCCATCATCTCGGAACTGACACAGCGCGCTCAACAAGCGGTTCAAGTTTCACAAACGGGCGTTACCGATGCAGAAGACGGACTTCGCTATGTATTAGAAAGTGGGGAAGTACTAAAAGGAATTTCTCAAGCCGTTGAACATATCGCCGCCATGTCTTCACAAATTGCCACGGCGGTAGAACAACAGGCACATGTCGCTGAAGATGTGAATCAACAAATTGTTAATATTTCCATGTTGGCGTCCTCCACCCTGAAAGGAGCGAATGAACTCAGTGACAGCATTAACGATGTTCATAAAGTATCGGATGATTTACATGAACTCGTCATTCGTTTTAAACGTTAACGTACTAATATAAAAGTTATTCATCATCAAATCTGCTGATATTAAAAACACATACTTACACATTGAAGGTCGTTTTATTGAGTAACACGGTAAAGTCACAGGGTTATCTTTCTGTAAAAAGTGGGGAAAGAAACGGTTATCGCCGGTTACTTTATGCCTATTTTCTATTCATCGAGAGAAAACCTTTGTTTTACTCGGTTGTTATTGATGGCTCAAAGCTGGATAATAGCCAGATCAGAATTAAAGACGACTCGCATTATGACCGAATATTTTTTGTTATTAATCGGTACGGTATTGGTTAATAACTTTGTACTGGTAAAGTTTCTCGGCTTATGCCCCTTTATGGGGGTATCCAAAAAGCTCGAAACCGCGATAGGTATGGGCTTTGCTACCACGTTTGTGCTGACCCTGGCCTCCGTCTGCGCGTATCTGGTTGAAAGTTACATTCTTCGCCCGCTGGGTATTGAATATTTAAGGACGATGAGCTTTATTTTGGTGATTGCTGTCGTCGTACAATTTACCGAGATGGTCGTACATAAAACCAGCCCAACGTTGTATCGCTTATTAGGTATTTTTTTACCTTTGATCACCACCAATTGTGCCGTACTCGGTGTCGCGCTATTAAACATCAATGAAAACCATAATTTTATCCAATCCATTATTTATGGTTTTGGTGCTGCTGTCGGCTTTTCTTTGGTGTTAATTCTTTTCGCCTCCATGCGCGAACGCATTCAAGTGGCAGATGTACCGACGCCATTCAAAGGAGCATCGATTGCCATGATTACCGCTGGGTTGATGTCTCTTGCCTTTATGGGCTTTACCGGATTGGTGAAATTGTAATGAGTACGTTGTTGATCGCCGTTCTTGCTTTAGCGGTTTTAGCCGCAATTTTTGGTGCTATTTTAGGCTTTGCCTCGATTCGTTTTAAAGTCGACGGTGACCCGATTGTTGATCAAATTGATGCTATTTTACCACAAACTCAATGTGGCCAATGTGGCTATCCCGGTTGCCGCCCTTATGCGGAAGCTATCGCAAATGGCGATGCTATTAATAAATGTCCTCCGGGTGGCCAAGCCACAATTGAAAAACTCGCAGATTTAATGGGGGTTGAGGTTCAAGAATCTGCGCACGACCTCGACAACAAAGTCAAAACAGTGGCTTTTATTCATGAAGATATGTGTATTGGCTGCACGAAATGTATTCAAGCGTGCCCTGTCGATGCCATCGTCGGAAGCACAAAAGCACTGCATACTGTCATAAAAGACGAATGTACCGGTTGCGATTTGTGTGTTGCTCCGTGCCCAACGGATTGTATCGAGATGATTCCTGTCGAAACCACACCGGATACTTGGAAGTGGCAAATGAATGCAATTCCTGTTGTTAATATCACTGAAGCTGCGTCTGATACGCAAAAAAACGCACATTGAAGGTGAGTATGTTGTCATTAATTAAACAGATCCAAGCGGGTCAACTTTGGGATTTTCCCGGTGGTATTCACCCACCAGAAAATAAACAACAATCCAATCATGCGGCCATGCTCCCCGCCTTCATACCTGAAGAACTGATACTACCGATTAAACAACATATCGGAAAAGCGGGAGATCTACTGGTCGATATTGGCCAGCAGGTTTTAAAAGGGCAAGCCTTAACTCAGTACCGCAGCACCTTTATGCTACCGGTTCACGCACCGACATCGGGCACGATTAGCGCCATTGAACCAAGAACGACAGCTCACCCATCTGGGCTAGATGAAGTATGTATTATTCTCAAACCAGATGGTCAAGATCAGTGGGTCGCTCGTCATCCCATTACCGATTACACTTCGTACACACCTGAGCAATTGATTGAAATCATCCGGCAAGCTGGAATTGCAGGCATGGGCGGCGCAGGATTTCCTACTGCAAAAAAAATTCAATCCGGCCTATCTCGTACCGAAATTTTAATTATTAATGCCGCTGAATGTGAGCCCTATATCACCGCCGATGACCGACTCATGTGCGAACATGCTGAAGAAATTATTCAGGGCATCAGTATTGTCGAACATATTTTAAAGCCGAAATTAACCATTATTGGCATTGAAGATAATAAACCAGAAGCGATCCAAGCTCTTGAAAAAGCGGCTCAGCAAAAAGATCTTCTCATCCGTGTGATTCCCACTAAATATCCTTCGGGCGGTGAAAAACAGCTGATTAAAATTCTCACGAACCTTGAAGTGCCTAACGGGGGAATTCCAGCAGATATAGGGTTATTAGTACAGAATGTCGGGTCTATGTATGCCATAAAACGCGCCGTAATGGATGACGAACCGTTAATTGAACGAGTCGTCACCTTGACCGGTAATACATTCAGTCAACCTAGAAATGTTTGGGCCTTACTCGGCACACCCGTGCAAACACTGCTTAATAGTTTTAATTATCAAGCTGATAAACAATTACCTCGTTTGATCATGGGCGGCCCAATGATGGGCTTTACCCTGCCCCATGCCCATGTGCCGATAACGAAAACCACAAACTGCATCTTAGCTCCGACACGTAAAGAGATTGCACCGATACAAACGGAGATGTCCTGCATTCGCTGCGGCCAATGTGCTGATGCTTGCCCAGCAACATTATTACCACAGCAGTTACTGTGGCACGCCAAAGCACAAGAATATGAAAAGTGTGAGGCACTGAACCTCAAAGACTGTATTGAATGTGGTGCTTGTGCCTATGTCTGTCCAAGCGAAATTCCATTGGTGCATTATTATCGTCAAGCTAAAGCTGAAATTCGTACTCGTAAGCGAGAAGCGGAAGCTGCCGAACGCGCTAAACAGCGCTTTGAAGATAAAAAAGCACGGATGGAACGAGAAAAACAAGAACGAGAAAATCGCTTTAAGAAAGCGGCTGAAGATCGCCGGAAAGAGATGCAAAAAAGTGGCAGCGAAGATGCCATTGCCGCAGCTATCGCCCGCGTAAAAGCACAAAAACAATCTCAAAAAACGCAAAATAATACAACAAAATCAACCGTGGCAGATGCCATTGCGCGAGCGAAAGCAAAACAAGCCAAAGCGCTACAAACCGGAGCACATGAACCAGATAACACAGAAATGGTTAGGCTTCGTGAAGAGCGCAAACAGTTGGCCCGACAACGCAAAGCAGAGCAACACTCGGCGCAAGAGCCAGCTGAACAAACGTTAGATAACACAGCCGATCCAAAAAAAGCAGCCGTGGCTGCCGCTATTGCTCGAGCTAAAGCGCGTAAAGCAGAGCAACTCTCGGCGCAAGAGCCAGCTGAACAAACGTTAGATAACACAGCCGATCCAAAAAAAGCAGCCGTGGCTGCCGCTATTGCTCGAGCTAAAGCGCGTAAAGCAGAGCAACTCTCGGCGCAAGAGCCAACTGAACAAACGTCAGATAACACAGCTGATCCAAAAAAAGCAGCCGTGGCTGCCGCTATTGCTCGAGCTAAAGCGCGTAAAGCAGAGCAACTCTCGGCGCAAGAGCCAGCTGAACAAACGTCAGATAACACAGCTGATCCAAAAAAAGCAGCCGTGGCTGCCGCCATCGCCCGAGCTAAAGCGCGTAAAGCAGCCCAACAAACCAATAACCCACAAAATAACGTTGAGGAGAACAAATAGTGGCCTTTTTTATTGCCAGCTCCCCACATGCACATAATAAACGCAGTACTGCCGATTTAATGAAATGGGTCGCCATTTGTGCTTTGCCGGGTCTGCTTGCCCAAAGCTACTTTTTCGGATGGGGCACCTTTATTCAATTGTTGTTAGCCATTACTTTCGCTCTCACATTAGAAGCGATTGTCATGCGTCTACGTAAGCGTTCCCCGCTCACCACTATTCGGGATTACAGCGCCTTGGTGACGGCGTGGCTACTCGCTATTGCCATTCCTCCCCTTTCTCCTTGGTGGATTATTGCTATTGGTGTTTTGTTTGCGATTTTAATCGCCAAACAACTGTACGGCGGAATAGGACAGAACCCATTTAATCCAGCTATGATTGCTTATGTCGTTTTGCTTATTTCTTTTCCAGTGCAAATGACAAGTTGGATAGCACCGAATCAATTAGCACCCGATCCGGTCTCTTTTACCGATTCTTGGTCACTCATTATATCGGGATTTAATCAAGATGGGTTATCACTACAACAAGTCAGAGCGGGGATTGATGGCATCACAATGGCGACGCCATTAGATGCTTTTAAGACCTCAATTCATGCTGGGCATACCGTCACAGAAACCTTGCGACAACCACAATTTAGTGGTTTGGCTGGCATTGGCTGGGAGTGGGTTAACCTCGCCTACCTCATCGGAGGCTTAGCGCTGATTAAGTTACGCGTTATTCACTGGCATATTCCCACCGCTTTCCTCGCGGGGCTTATTGCATCAAGTACGCTGATCATGTTATTGGCTCCAGGTACCACCGCTTCCCCTATGCTGCATTTACTCTCTGGAGCAACCATGCTGGGAGCTTTCTTTATAGCAACCGATCCAGTTACCGCATCGACTACGCCTAAAGGGCGTTTAGTGTATGGTTTTTTCATTGGCTGCATGGTGTTTATCATTCGTAGTTGGGGTGGGTTCCCTGACGGGGTCGCTTTTGCCGTACTATTAGCCAACATGTGTGTACCATTGATCGATTATTACACCAAACCGCGTACTTACGGGCACTGAGGAAAAAACGATGTTGACTGCTATACGTAAAAATGGACTAATTCTTGCTGTCTTTGCTTGTGCATCGACGGGCGTTGTCGCCTTAACCCAATATTTAACTGCCAGTCAAATACAAGCTCAAGAAACGGCCCAGTTGTTATCTGTATTAAACCAAGTGGTTCCTCCTCATTTACACGATAATGAGCTGTCACAGACATGTACATTAGTCAGTGATCCCTTACTTGGTACAAATCAAGCCATGCATGTTTATCACGCTAGTCTGGCGGGAGAGCCAACCGCTTTAGCAATTGAAACCATCGCTCCCGATGGCTATAACGGCGCGATCAAACTCATCATCGGTATTGATAATCAAGGCACTGTTATTGGTACACGAGTACTTTCCCACCAAGAAACCCCTGGATTGGGCGATAAAATAGACCTGAGAATCAGTAATTGGATCTTAAACTTTACGGGCCGACAAGTCACAGAAGAGAACCAACAGCAATGGCAAGTCCGTAAAGACGGGGGTCAATTTGACCAATTTACTGGAGCCACCATTACGCCACGAGCGGTAGTTAAAGCGGTGAAACAAACGGTGAATTACGTTAATCTACACCGCCATGAAATCCTGCGTCAGCCACTCAATTGTGGAGGGGAAAACAATGAATAATCACAAGACCTTGATCAAAAATGGCCTTTGGGATAATAACCCAGCGTTAGTGCAACTACTGGGTTTATGTCCATTACTTGCTGTTTCTTCGACTGTCACTAACGCACTCGGCCTTGGTCTGGCTACTTTATTTGTCTTAGTCGGCTCAAATGTGATTGTTTCACTAGTTCGGGATTACGTGCCTAAAGAAGTTCGTATTCCTGTCTTTGTCATGATTATTGCGGCATTGGTTACCTGCGTTCAGCTATTGATCAATGCGTATGCCTATGGCTTGTACCTCTCATTAGGGATTTTTATTCCGTTAATCGTCACTAACTGCATTATTATTGGACGAGCTGAAGCCTTTGCTTCAAAAAATAATGTCCTACCCGCCGCACAAGATGGATTTTGGATGGGGCTTGGTATGACGTCGGTATTAGTGGTACTCGGCTCGCTACGTGAAATCATCGGCAATGGCACTCTTTTTGATGGTGCCGATCTCCTACTTGGAGACTGGGCAACCGTCTTACGTATCGACGTATTCCACTTAGATAATAGTTTTTTACTCGCTCTACTGCCACCGGGCGCATTTATTGGTGTTGGTTTCCTTATTGCAGTTAAAAACATCATTGACCGACAACTCGCTCAGCGTCAACCAAAACCAGAAAAACCAACCATTGAGCGCGCTCGAGTCACCAATGTTTAAGCGTCACGGTAAACAGGAAGCGAGATAACCATGAATAATGCTAAGCGAGTGGAAATTCTTCAGCGGTTAAGAGCCAATAATCCTAATCCACAAACGGAATTACACTGGAACAGCCCTTTTGAATTATTAATTGCCGTTTTGCTTTCAGCGCAAGCCACGGATGTCAGTGTTAATAAAGCGACGGATAAACTTTATCGGGTTGCCAATACCCCACAAGCTCTTTGGGATTTAGGTGTCGAGGGAGTAAAGTCATACATTAAAACCATCGGCCTATTTAATTCAAAGGCTGAAAATGTTATCAAAACATGTCGTATTCTATTAGATAAATATCAAGGCGAAGTCCCTGAAGATCGTGCAGCACTTGAATCCCTGCCTGGCGTCGGACGAAAAACAGCAAATGTGGTATTAAACACAGCTTTTGGCTGGCCGACGATTGCCGTGGATACCCATATTTTCCGAGTATCGAATCGCACCAAGTTTGCGGTCGGAAAAACGGTAGATGAAGTGGAACAAAAGCTGCTCAAAGTCGTTCCTAACGAATTTAAAATTGATGTCCACCACTGGTTAATTCTTCATGGCCGTTACACTTGCATCGCTCGTAAGCCGCGTTGCGCTAGCTGCATTATAGAAGATTTATGTGAATATAAAGAGAAAGTTTACCCGGAAAGCTAGGAGTTTGTTATGTCAAATAATCGTATTCTTCATACCATGTTACGTGTAGGAGATCTTGACCGTTCTATCGAATTTTATACCCATGTGATGGGAATGAAGCTACTGCGTAAAAATGAAAACACCGAATATAAATACACCCTTGCCTTTCTCGGTTATGGTGATGAATCAGAAGGTGCAGTAATTGAGTTGACCTATAACTGGGGAGTCACCGAATATGATATGGGTAATGCCTATGGTCATATTGCGATTGGTGTGGATGATATTTATGCCACCTGTGATGCCATCAAAGCCGCGGGAGGAAATGTAACCCGTGAAGCAGGCCCAGTGAAAGGCGGCAGTACACACATTGCCTTTATTAAAGATCCGGATGGCTACATGATTGAACTGATCCAAAATAAGCAAGCGAGCGCAGGATTAAAAGGTTAATAAAAACGGTTTAACCGTGAGCTTTAGAACACACCCCCACCCTATACCTATATAAGTGGGGGTGTGTTTATTTGCAACAAGCACTTCGAATCTAAAGTTAACTATTTGTTCTACCTAAAGAAATAACCACACGACGGTTTTTATCTCGCCCAACTGGTGACGTATTATCTGCGATCGGACGCCGACGCCCATAACCTTGAACTTGGATTCGGTCTTCAGGTAAACCAAGTGATTGGAAGTAAGTCTGCAAAGCCTCAGCTCTTTTTTCTGACAAGTGCTGACTCTCATTTTTTCCGTCAATACTATCGGTATACGTCGCAACAAGAATAAGATCAATATCTTGATTATAACGAATATACTCCGCCACTTGCGCTAATCGTTTTTGTGATGCTTTATTCAGCTCAACACTATCACCGCGATCATAATGCAAAATGGTGAACGCAATGTCTTCAAAACTATAAGGTAATAAATTAGCAATGCAGTCACTAAATACATTGTACTGCGGCTGAAAAAGTACCGATGACAACATGATCTCAATTCGCTGATTACGACTTTGCCAGTCTTGATAACTAAATGTAGGATAGCGCCCTTTTTCCAACTCACTCAATAATGCCCAAGCCGTTTGTCCACCAATATAACCATCAAACTGTTTAAAGAATTGGATGTTCGTCATACGATCGGCACTTTCACTCGGCCGCCATACCGGAGGCATAGAAACTAAACTGACATCACGCGTCTCTCCCATTGGCCGGCGCATTTTCAATTCAAAATCAAGGTTGATTTTTTTACTGGCATGAGAAGTAAATACCGCATCTCCATAATTAGGAATAGGATGAACCAAACGGCATTCTAAAGGGGTATTGGTGACCATTTGCCATGTTGATTGTTGTGGTGAGGCAACATACTGCTTAATCATCGCAGATGTAGTCAGCGAAGTTATCGAACCGATTACGCAAAAGCTGGCCATAACCCATTTATTCATAATGTATTCTCTTACCACTTATAGATAGGCAGCGACAGGTTTCCGCTCATAGGATACCGATCATTACCTCTGATTTCATCAAGTCACTCTGATATAAAATACATGCAAAAAACACACCATATCTAAACTCAGTCTAAGCGTCGTTTAGAAAATCAACCTAGGCTTGTTAAATCATGCACCAGAGTTTCAGTTTTATCAGCATATACCCAAACAACTTAGCGTTGCAGGTAGGTGGCAAGTGAGTGACAAATTTATCTGGAATAAATTTGAACAGCCTTAGGCTGGCCTTTGGTGAGAGCCACGGATGGATTTCATCATTCCCATGAACATAGACAGGCGATGTCATTGGGGGGAACGAACGTAGCCAACACAGCTGCAGCTTGAAGTAGAAAGGGGATAGATATTCATAAAACACATCGTTAAGTGATCGATATCAGCTGAAACTATTGTGGTGAAATCGCTGAGATTCGGTTTTTCTTAGCCATAGAATCTGTAATAATGGCCTTATGTTTAAATAAATTAGGCTCACATGACTGTTATTAATGAAGCTCTCACGCTAAAAAAACGCTTTAGGGGCTATTTTCCAGTTGTTATTGATGTAGAAACCGCAGGTTTTAACCCACTGACCGACGCTTTATTGGAAATTTGTGCAATCACTTTAGCAATGGATGAACAAGGGAATTTGCATCCAGCATCGACCATCCATTTCCATATCGAACCTTTTGAGGGCGCAAATATAGAAAAAGCGGCCTTGGAGTTTACTGGCATTTATGATCCCTTTAGTCCCCTTCGTGGCGCAGTAAGTGAAGAGTACGCTTTAAAAGAAATATACAAACAGGTCCGAAAAGAACAGAAAGCAGCAGATTGTAGCCGAGCCATCATTGTGGCGCATAACGCCGCCTTTGATCATGGGTTTGTCATGGCCGCCAATGACCGTTGCAAACTAAAACGAGTCCCTTTTCATCCCTTTGCGACCTTTGATACGGCGGCGCTCAGTGGTTTAGCCTATGGGCAAACTGTGTTAGCGAAAGCATGCAAAGCAGCAGGGATGGAATTTGATAGTCGAGAGGCACACTCTGCCCTTTACGATACCCAACAAACCGCAGAATTATTCTGTGGTATTGTCAACAAATGGAAAGCTCTCGGAGGCTGGCCACTCGCTGAACTGGCTAACACTACCGATGAATAATAAATAAATGGAATGAATTGAGAAGTTTATGAATCCTGTCGTTATTTCTGTCTGCGTGATGCTAATTTTAGCTCTAATGCGCATTAATGTTGTCGTTGCACTTACGTTCAGTGCAATTGTAGGAGGGCTCGTCGCTGGAATGAGCCTTAATGAAACGGTTTCTGCTTTTGAAAGTGGCTTAGGCGGCGGAGCAACGATTGCTCTCAGCTATGCCATGCTTGGAACCTTTGCCGTCGCCATTTCTCGCTCTGGCATCACAGATGTTTTAGCCCAAACCGTCATAAAACGTTTGCATGGAAAACAGAGCGCGGCGGCAACAACTGGAGTGAAATATGCCGTATTAGTCGCCCTACTGCTAATGGCCATGTCTTCGCAAAACGTTATTCCTGTGCATATCGCCTTTATTCCGATTCTGATCCCGCCACTATTAGGTGTATTTGCTCGATTAAAAGTCGACCGTCGGATGATTGCCTGCGTGCTTACCTTTGGATTAATCACCCCTTATATGATTTTACCTATCGGTTTTGGTGGCATTTTCCTCAACAATATTTTGCTGAAAAACCTAAGAGATAACGGTTTAGAACATGTAACAGCAAGCCAAGTGCCTATCGCTATGTTATTGCCAGGGTTAGGAATGCTTGTTGGTTTGCTGATTGCTATCTTCTTTACTTACCGTAAACCGCGTGAGTATCGCGAAACAGAGTTAACGGTAAGCGATTCGGAAAGTAACACGATCAAACACCAGCATATTTTAACTGCAGCGGTTGGGATCGTCGCAGCTTTGGCCGTACAACTGGCAACCGGTTCAATGATCATTGGGGCTTTAGCGGGTTTTATGGTCTTTACCTTTGGTGGTGTCATCGCTTGGAAAGAAACTCATGATGTGTTTACCAAAGGTGTGCATATGATGGCCATGATCGGCTTTATTATGATTTCTGCTGCGGGATTTGCTGCTGTGATGAAATCAACAGGAGGTGTTGAATCTCTCGTTACTGCGCTCTCAACCAGTATTGGTGACAACAAACCCCTTGCGGCCCTGCTGATGCTGGTGGTGGGCTTATTAGTCACTATGGGCATTGGCTCTTCATTTTCAACCATCCCGATTATCGCGACGATTTATGTTCCCCTCTGCCTTGCGTTTGGTTTTTCACCAATGGCGACCATTGCTCTCGTCGGTACAGCGGCAGCACTAGGCGATGCGGGTTCCCCTGCTTCAGATTCGACGCTAGGTCCGACATCTGGCCTCAATGCAGATGGGCAACATGAACATATTTGGGAAACGGTTGTGCCAACCTTTATTCACTACAATTTACCGCTAATTGCATTTGGTTGGCTTGCTGCAATGGTATTGTAGAAAACAAAAACGAGAGCGCTGATTAAGTGCTCTCGTTAACTTTGTCGCTATGAATGCCATCGAGAAAAATAAATAGGCTCAAGCCTCTTCATTATATAGTTCAAGGTTAGCGAGATCCTGTTGGATTTCTGCTTGTGTTTTTGCATCATCACTACGCATCGACTCAAGGTACTCTAGGTAAGCATGGTCGATATCACCCGTGACATATTCACCATTGAACACTGACGCTTCAAATTGACTAATATCTAGGTTACCTAAGCCAACAGCTTGTACCAGATCCTCCAATGTTTGGAAAATTAAAGCATCAGCACCAATCTGCTGACAGATGGCTTCATTATCACGTCCATGGGCAATCAATTCATTCGCACTTGGCATATCAATACCATAAACGTTAGGGAAACGAATTTCAGGTGCAGCGGACACTAGGTAAACCTTTTTCGCCCCAGAATCACGAGCCATTTCAATAATCTGCTCAGAGGTGGTACCACGCACAATGGAGTCATCAACTAAAAGTACGTTTTTATCTTTAAATTCAGAGCGAATCGCATTCAGTTTACGACGGACCGATTTTATCCGTTGTAACTGGCCTGGCATAATAAATGTCCGTCCTACATAACGATTTTTCACAAATCCTTGTCGATAAGGTTTATCGATTGCTTGCGCAATTTGCAGAGCAATATCACACGACGTTTCCGGAATAGGGATCACCACATCAATATCTAATTGACTAAAGTTTTCTTTGATTCGTTGACCTAATTTTTTCCCCATTTCGACTCGGGCACTATAAACCGAAATTTTATCAATAAATGAATCTGGACGAGCAAAGTAGACGTATTCAAAAATACAAGGATTGAGTACAGGGTTATCTGCACATTGCTTGGTAAACAATTGACCATCAAAGGTTGCATAGATAGCTTCACCAGGTGCGATATCTCGCATAAAGTTAAAGCCCACTGCATCCAGAGCAACCGATTCAGAAGCCACCATATATTCCGTTCGCTCTCCGACTTCACGCTTACCTAAACAAAGCGGACGAATACCACGTGGATCACGAAAAGCAATCATACCATGGCCAATGATCATCGCTGTCACGGCATAAGCACCACGAACTGTGCGGTGCACATTTGCCACTGCACGGAACACATCTTCCGCGGCAACATTCCCTTTTACAGTATCAATCTCATGCGCAAGTACATTTAATAAAACTTCAGAATCTGAAGTGGTATTGATATGGCGACGATCTTTTTCAAACAGTTTTTGTCGCACGATTGCCGCATTGGTTAAGTTACCATTATGGGCAAGGGTTATGCCAAATGGAGAGTTGACGTAGAAAGGTTGAGCTTCCGATGCACTCGAACTGCCGGCCGTAGGATAACGCACATGACCAATCCCCACGGTTCCTTGAAGACGTTGCATGTGCTTAGCTTCAAAAACATCCTTGACTAAACCATTCGCCTTACGCAGACGAAAACGATTGCTTTCTATGGTACAAATACCCGCGGCATCTTGGCCACGATGCTGCAATACCGTTAACGCGTCATAAATTGACTGGTTTACCAGCGTTGTACCCACGATTCCAACAATACCACACATGTCCTGATCCTCGATTTGCGACAATAACTGGCGCTTAAATCGCGCCAGAAAGAAAACTTGATGTTGCTTGTAGGTGTTCAAAAAACGGAGCAATAATGCGGCTAAATTCCGGCACTAGCTGCGAACTCTTCCACCATTCTGCACTTGGGGATGCGGTAAAGGCATCCATAAAAAATAAGGCGGCAGCAACAATCAGAACCCCACGTAATGCGCCAAAAACGACACCGAGAATTCTGTCTGTTCCTGATAACCCAGTTTTGTGCACTAACTGGGCAATGACATAGTTTACAATCGCACCGACAATCAATGTCGCAACAAATAACACCGCAATGGCCGCACCATTTCGAAATGTGTCATCGTTAATATTGCTGAAATACACCGCTAATCTTGCGTAATATTCCGAAGCGATATAAAACGCTGCAAACCATATCACTAACGACAAGGCTTCTTTAGCAAAGCCACGTACAAGGCTAATCAACGCAGACAAGCCGATCACACTTAAAATGACAATATCTAACCAGTTCATGAGTTCTTACATTCTAAGTTGGCGCGCATTTTAACAGAAAAAAACACGACGCAAACGTTTTCTTATGGATTTATTGGCTTAAATTTGAGCAATTGACCTTTTGAACCAGTAATTTTCTCTAATTCCACCAGCTGTTTTTCTAACTTACTTTTTGACACATCTGGGCCGATGATCACTCGAGTAAAGCCATTTTCTTGTTTTGTATGGGCTTGGTATCCCCGTTTTTGTAAATCAACAACGACCGTTTTGGCATTTTCGGCATTTTTCAGTGCCATTAGCTGAATGATCCAAGCACTATCTTGATAGTCATTTTGCTCATGCACAGGCCGAATCACGGTAGTCAGTTTTTCTCCTCCTTTATCTTGTATCGTGGAAGCGGTCTCCACTGCGGTCACCGGAGAATCTGGCAATGTGGTTTGATCTTCAATTGGGTCTAAAATTTCAAATGTTTCAACTGCACTATCTAACTCAGGTTTGAGAGGAATACTTGCAATCTCCTCTTGATAGTGCATTTTTTTTCCATCCAATAAGTCTGGCAGCACGATGACACCAATCGCAGCCAAAATGATCGTTCCCACTAATCGGCTTTGAAATTTACTTGCCATTTATTCTCCTTTCTCTTGCCAATATTCCAACACCTCTCCAACCGTATGGAACGAACCTGCCACGACGATAATCTCATCCGGCTGAGCTTGTACTAAAGCCGCTTTCAATGCCATCACAGGGTTATCATACTGTTTTTGTTCACCAGAAAGATACTCAGCAAGCTCTTGTGCCATTGCGGCACGAGGGCCAGAAAGCGAGGCTGGATACCAACACTTCACAATAGGAGCTAACGCTTCTAAGGTCGATTTGATATCTTTGTCATGCAACATGCCAATCACTAAATGAACTTTTTGGGTCGGATATTGACGCTCAAGTTGCGATGCAAGGTAGAGAGCCGAGTGCGGATTATGCGCGACATCTAATAAAATCGTCGGTTGCGTATTGAGTCGTTGCATACGCCCAGCCAGCGATGCATGCCGCAAACCTTCAATCACATCGACATCACTGACATTCAAACCGGAACAACCAAGCGCCATTAACGCTGTTGCTGCATTTGGTAACGGTAGGTTGGGCAAAGGTAAATCCGTTAACTGAAATGAACCACTCTTCCAATTCCACCGATTTTCAGACGACAATTGATAATCAAACTGAATGCCGACTTGATAAAATATCGCGCCAATATCATCGGCATGTGCGGCAACTGTTGCAGGTGGGTAAGGTTGACCACAAATAGCAGGCTTTCCTGTACGAAAAATTCCCGCTTTTTCAAAACCAATAACATTGATATCACTGCCTAACCAATCAACATGATCGATAGCAAGGCTAGTAATAACGGCAATGTCATGTTCAACAACATTGGTCGCGTCAAGACGTCCACCAAGCCCAACTTCCAATAAAATGACCTCAACTTTCTCTGTTTGAAAAAGTCGCAACGCTGCAAGCGTTCCAAATTCAAACAAACTCAGTGAGATATCCGCCCGTTGAGCTTCTACAAAAGCAAAAGCTTGAGCATGTTTTTCATCCGGAAGTTCTTGTCCATTGATACGCACACGTTCGTTATAACGAATTAAATGGGGTGAGCTATACACTCCCACTGAATAACCGGCATGCAGAAGAATGCTCTCCATTAAAGCACAAGTAGAACCTTTACCATTGGTACCCGCAACCGTAATTACCATTGCTGTGTGTTGGGTCAACTGCGCTTTTTCAGCAACCGCCTGAACGCGCTCTAATCCGAGATCAATGGCAGAGCTATGAATATGAGATAAATAATCAAGCCACGTCGCGAGTGGAGAGGTGGCTTGAGGAATTGAGTTTTGAGTCATCTAACGTAGAACCGTAATTATTCTGGTTTAGTTAGCCGTTACTTTACCCTTTTTTATCCGCTTCTGGTACAGAATAAGTTTCTTCCTGAGGCGCACTATCCACAGAAACAACTAAAGGAGAAGCATGTTTAGTCATTTTGGCTAATAATCCAGCAACCCGTTGACGCATCTCCCGACGATCGACAATCATATCAATCGCACCATGATCCAAAAGAAACTCACTACGCTGAAATCCTTCAGGAAGATCTTCACGCACCGTTTGCTCAATGACCCGGCGTCCAGCAAAACCGATTAATGCTTTTGGCTCACCAATGTTAATATCCCCTAACATTGCCAAACTGGCAGAGACACCACCCATGGTTGGATCTGTCATCACAGAGATAAAAGGCAGTCCTTGATGAGATAGACGCTCTAATGCTGCACTGGTTTTGGCCATCTGCATCAAAGACATTAATGCTTCTTGCATACGAGCGCCACCACTGGCAGAAAAGCAGACCAGCCCACAATGGTTTTCAATTGCAGCATCAACCGCACGTACAAAACGTGCACCCACCACTGAGCCCATTGAACCGCCCATAAAAGAAAATTCAAATGCGCAAGCGACTACAGGAACACCAATAACTTCGCCAGTCATTACCACTAATGCGTCTTTCTCGCCGCTGTTTTTTTGAGCCGTTGCAATACGCTCTTTATAGCGTTTTGAATCTTTAAACTTCAGAATATCTTTCGGTTCCAGTTCATCTGCGATTTCATGACGATTTCCTTCATCAAGAAACGTCTCAAGACGTCGGCGAGCTTTCATTCGCATATGATGATTACATTTAGGGCAAACCTCGAGGTTGCGCTCTAACTCAGCGTAATAAAGCACCTGTTCACATGCTGTACACTTGGTCCATACCCCTTCAGGTATTGACGCTTTACGTGAACTGACGATGTTGCTTTTCTCTAAAATCTTTTCAAGCCAACTCATGCAAGACCTTTTTACTTTCTCATCTCCCGCTTGATTACGAAAGATATAAATTAGACATTAACGCGAGGGATTAAAGCATACAAAATGCCAACTGTAGATAAAAAACTGGTTGTACCTATTTTTATCCCTACGATACCTTCATATTGTGGAAGGGATGATCATCAATTAGTCCAAGCTATCTGCTAAAAATAGCGGGCCGAGCGGAGCTTGCGGTAGCTCAAACTGCTCAGGATAATCAACGCCAACCAAGTATAACCCTTCTGCTTTCGCTGTAGCTGCTGCAAGCTTACGATCTTTAGCCGCCAGCAACCATGCTATCCACTGCGGTTCCTGCTCACCTCGACCAACAGCAATAAGGCTACCGGCAATATTACGCACCATATGATGGACAAACGCATTCGCCTTAATATCGATGACCACATATCGGCCATGGCGGATAACATTCAAATGCATCATGTTACGCCAAGGACTACGAGACTGGCAATGCACGGCTCGAAATGAAGTAAAATCATTCTCCCCTAAGAGATATTGCCCAGCCTGATGCATTCGTTCTGCATCAAGTTCACCATGGTAATGACTGACACCTGAAGATAAAATGCCAGGTCGATAAGCATGGTTATAAATAATGTAACGATAACGACGTGCTGTCGCACTAAAACGGGCGTGAAAATCGTCCGTCACTTCTTTTGCCCAACGAACCGCAATATCTTTAGGTAAATGAGCATTGGCTCCCATAGTCCATGCCACCATTTTTCGATCGGCGGTGGTATCAAAATGCACAACCTGCCCTGTTCCGTGGACTCCGGCATCGGTTCGTCCGGCACATTGCACTTCAACGGGATGGTTGGCAATCGTCGATAACGCTTTTTCCAACTGTTCTTGTACACTGATAACGTCTCGTTGGCGCTGCCAGCCAAAGTAATGAGTGCCATCATACTCAATACCTAGAGCAATTCTCATGATCTACTTCTCGTTAAAAATGGGGGGGCAGTATATACCTAAGTGAGTTGGAGATGCTAGGCTCAAACGAATCAATGGCTTTGCTATGAAATGCAATGACATTGCACACCGCCTATAGTCGCTCATCATTAATCTCTTCACTTAGTTATGACTACCCTCGGCCATTAATCACATCAATAAGGTGCTTTGCTTGACGACGAATATCATCGCTACCATCAACGATGGCTTCCTCTAGCAGTTTTATTGCCCCTTTTCGATCATTCATTTCCATATAAATTTTTGCAAGATCTAATTTACCCGCTGCTTCGGCGTTGCTATCGACGTCAAAATCGCTGACATCACCTATAACATCAGGAAATTCATCTAACCCAACCTCCAACTTGAGTTCTTCATCATCAGGGTTGAGAGTCCCTTCTTCTCTCTCTACTTGAGCCATCAATTCATCGATGGTCATAAACTCGCTTTTTTCAGGATCAAAATCGACAATATCTTCTTGATGGCCCCAATTTTCGACTTCAACTTCCGGTTGCTGATTTTGAATGTCGGGCTGCCATATGGCTTGATCCTCTGCAGGGACCTCATCTGGAATGGTCGCTTTTTGATCTTCGGTGAGATTGAATCCATTCCAATCTTCTCCCCCCATCTGCAGCATGGCATCAATGTCCATACCAGCACTATCAATCGTTTGAGTATCGAGAGGCCCGTTAAACCGTTCATTTGCCTGCTCAATACCTTCATCCAACAATGCATCTAATTGTTGTTCGCTAAATTTATCACTGGCTAATTGGCTAAAGTCTATCTCTTCAAGCGCTGACCTAGGCTGAGCATCATTTTCGATATTCGCCCGATCTGGCTTATCTTCAATCGGTGACTCTTGAGGGGATAATGTGTCGTCGGATTGATTGAGCCCATTTTCATCGAACTGGCTCATTAGCTGATCAAGGTCAGGCTGTCCTTCTCCATCAAAAATAACATCAGATTCGGTTTCAAGTTCACTATCAGCCAAAGCGTCCGCTTCGCTGTACTCTGGTAACTCGCGGTCATCCAAAACCAACGGTTCGGATTCGGGCTCAACCTCAGCGTCTGGCTCTGCGGCTTGCTCGGCCAGCTCACTTTCGGCTATTTCGCTTTCTGTTGTTTGGTCTGCCGTTGTCTGGTCTGACGTTGTTTCCTCTGGCGTTTTGGCTTCACTGGCTGCTGTTGGCTCATCTAACGCGGCAGATTCTGGCGCTAATTCATGCTCGGCATCGCTATCAGCCAAAGCGTCCGCTTCGCTGTACTCTGGTAACTCGTTGTCATCCAAAACCAACGGTTCGGATTCGGGCTCAACCTCAGCGTCTG
>NZ_WXWH01000035.1:0-35350 GCF_009904905.1 Vibrio sp. V30_P3S12P165
AGCTTCAAAGCGGAGGTGAATTCTAACGAGTTAATTTGAAGAGTCAAACACTTTTTCAAATTTTCTTTTTTAGAAGTTTTCCCTCAACTAACACTGCCTGAAGCCTTGCGGCGTCTGCCGTGTCAGTGAGGCGGCATTATAGGGGGTTTGGTTAGCTTGGCAAGTGCTTTTTATTGCTTTTTTTTCGGCTGCGCATTTTTCGCCCAAAGCTCATCTTTTATTGCTTAATTCAGGTTACACTTATCTCAGAGTAAAAAAATGAAAACAGGTAGGAGAAATAATGAGCTCGATTCGTTGTTATAAATGCACTTCCCCCCAAATAGCTTCTCGTGTTTATGTTGACCCCTCTAGCGTTCTCGTCGGCGATATCACGATCGGTGAAGATGCAAGTATTTGGCCATTAGTAACGGCTCGTGGCGATGTAAATCATATCTGTATTGGGAGCCGTACTAATATCCAAGATGGGAGCGTACTTCACGTCACTCACAAAAACAGCACTAATCCAAATGGCTATCCATTAGTGATTGGTCGTGAGGTGACGATTGGGCATAAAGTTATGCTACATGGTTGTGTAATTCAAGATCGAGTATTAGTCGGAATGGGGTCTAATATATTAGATGGTGCGCTGATCAGCAGCGATGTCATGATTGGTGCTGGAAGTTTAGTCCCACCAGGTAAAGTCTTAGAGAGCGGCTATCTTTATATCGGCAGCCCAGTAAAAAAAATTCGCCTACTCACGGATCAAGAACGTGAATTTTTAATCAAATCTGCAGATAACTACGTACAAACTAAAAATGATTATCTCAATGACGTAGAAATGCTCAACTGATGACTTCTATAGTACCGTACTGATTAAACGCTTCTTCTTCAATTAAAGCTTCAGCAAGCTCTTCAAGATCAAAACGTACTGTATTGAATACCGCAAGAGCTTGTTCTTGGCTATCAATGGCTTGTCCAGTGTATTGAGCTAATTGCCGAATAGAGATCTGACAAACAATAAGCGCTCCCCCCTGTTGAGCGGGAAACTCTATAACTTGAAGCTCTGGATTCCAATCCTGCATATCTGGAAAAAGGATAGATTGATTCATATTTCTCCCACTAAATTTTTCTCAGCTCTCGCAAAACCTGTCTTGTCCCTGGACGAAGTCCTCGCCAAAGCATAAAACTTTCGGCAGCTTGAGCCACCAACATACCTAAACCATCATAAGCATGAACCGCTCCATTCTCTAACCCCCATTGATTGAAAATGGTTAGTCCTTTCCCATACATCATGTCATAGGCCACGCTCGTTGGAGAAAAAATAATGGGGGAAAGATTGGGCAATTCTCCCGCTAAACTGGCCGAAGTAGAGTTGATGATGAGATCAAAGCTGTGGCTGATTTCGTGCATAGCTTGCGCATCAACAGAACCAAATGATGCAAAGTTTGCGGCTAACTGCTCAGCTTTATTGAATGTACGATTGGTAATGGTAATACGCAAGGGGTGTTGATCTAACAGCGGTTTGATTACTCCACGAGCAGCCCCTCCAGCCCCTATTAACAATATGTTAGTATTCTCAAGAATAACCTGATGCTGTAATAAATCTTGAACTAGCCCCTCTCCATCGGTATTGTCACCAATCACTTCACCATCATCGAGCTTTTTTAAGGTATTCACAGCGCCGGCAAGTTGAGCTCGCTCAGTCAACCGATCAGCAAAAAGATAAGCGTCTTCTTTGAAAGGAACGGTCACATTGCACCCTTTTCCACCCTGAGAAAAAAATTGCTCTGCGGCAGCTTGAAAACCATTAATCGGGGCCAGTTTGGCGGTATAACTCATCTTCTGGTTGGTTTGGCGAGCAAACAACGTATGAATAAAAGGAGACTTACTGTGCTCAATAGGGTTACCAAACACCGCATAGTGATCATGATGAAAATCCATATTCTCGCCCACTTCGCTAAATTATCTGTAAAGACCGTACCATTGAGCCTGTCTCATGTCACCATTCTTTCGGGACTAAAAACTCGCAAAGTTTTGCTTCTGCACTACCTTTTTCAGGGTGGTAGTTATATTGCCAGCGCGCTAATGGCGGCATCGACATCAAAATTGACTCAGTCCGACCACCACTCTGCAAACCAAACAGCGTTCCTCGATCAAAAACGAGGTTAAATTCAACATAACGACCACGTCGATAAAGTTGGAATTGTCGTTCTCGCTCGCCATATTGGGTCTGTTTACGTCGCTTAACAATCGGTAAGTAAGCTTGAGTATAACCCTCACCCACTGATTTGATGTAGTCAAAGCAGCGCTCAAATCCCCATTGATTTAAATCATCAAAAAAAAGCCCACCAACCCCTCGCGTTTCTGCTCGATGAGGAAGATAAAAATACTCATCACACCAAGCTTTATGCATCTTATAAACATCAGCACCAAATGGCTCACAAAGTGTTCTCGCTACCTGATGCCATTCCCGACAATCATCTTCAAATGGGTAATAAGGGGTAAGGTCAAAACCACCGCCGAACCACCATATCGGTACTTCTCCCTCTTTTTCTGCGATAAAAAAACGCACATTAGCATGAGAAGTAGGAACGTAAGGATTATGTGGATGCATTACGATCGATACCCCCATCGCCTCAAACTGACGTCCGGCTAATTGAGGTCGGTGTGCGGTTGCTGAAGCGGGCATTTGCTGTCCCGTAACATGAGAAAAATTAACACCACCTTGCTCAAATACCAAGCCATCAGACATTACTCGCGTCCGACCACCGCCCCCTAACCGTTCCTCAGCCTCTCGATACCATTCATCTTCAATAAAAGTCGCTTTTCCATCTACCGCTTCTAATTGCTGACAAATCCTATCTTGGAGGCCAAGTAAAAAATTCTTTACCGCTTGCTTATCAATGGTCGACATTATTTATTCCTTTGCGCGAAACTATCCTTGCCGTAACACTTGCTGAGTTTTTGCATCTCGAATTTCACTTGGTTTATTTCGTCCGCCCGTTTCACCATGTAAAATAGCTATTAATTGAGCGCCGAATTGCTGCACCACTTCATCTGTCGTCATACAGGAAGGGTGACCGGAGAGATTCGCGCTAGTTGATGTGATGGGTTTCCCATAAGCAAGGCATAACTGTTGCACTAAAGGGTGATCCGTAACTCGAACCGCTATTGTGTCAAACCGACCACTCACCCACTTAGAGACTTGCGAACTGGCAGGCATAATCCAAGTCACAGGGCCAGGCCAAGTCGATTTCACCGTCAATAGCTGTTGATGCGTGAGTTGGTTTTCATCAATATATGGCAGAAGTTGCTCATAGGTCGCGGCAATTAAAATTAAGCCTTTATCGATCGAACGCTGCTTTAATTGTAATAGTTTCTCAATCGCTTGTGGGTTATCGGGATCGCAACCGACTCCAAACACGCCTTCCGTTGGGTAAGCAATAACGTCACCTGAGTGTAAGGCATGTAAAATCTGTTCAAAATTATCCAACGTCTATTCCTAAAAGTTTTGGGTATCTATCAGCGTCTAAGTTTACAAATTATTAAACCAAAGCGCTAAAGCAAATTAGTCATAAATAATGTCGATCCATCTCACTCGCAACGCAAACGTTTGCTTGTAAAAAAAACACCTCGTATAATGTGTTCTTGTTTACTCACCTAATTACCACGCTTAAAGGAATTTAAGATGAAAGTCGGCATTATCATGGGTTCAAAATCAGACTGGCCAACCATGCAACTGGCAGCAGAAATGCTTGATCAGTTTGGCATTTCTTATGAAACAAAAGTAGTCTCAGCCCATAGAACACCTCATTTGCTAGCAGATTATGCCTCCAGCGCTAAAGAGCGTGGGCTCAAGGTGATTATCGCTGGTGCAGGAGGGGCCGCTCACTTACCAGGGATGACGGCAGCCTTTACCGCGCTTCCGGTTTTGGGTGTGCCGATTCAATCACGTGCACTTTCAGGGTTAGATTCGCTCTATTCCATTGTCCAAATGCCTAAGGGAGTTGCAGTCGGCACACTGGCGATTGGTGACGCTGGAGCAGCCAATGCAGGCCTATTAGCAGCACAAATTATCGCCACTCACGATAATAGTGTGATGGAAAAGGTCGAAGCCTTCCGTGCAGCACAAACCCAGTCAATACTCGCTAATCCAAATCCAGCTGAGGAATAACTCATGCACGTATTGGTATTAGGCTCTGGGCAGTTAGCTCGAATGATGTCTCTTGCTGGAGCCCCACTGAATATTTCGCTTTCCGCTTTTGATGTTAACAATAACCATATTGTCCATCCATTAACTCAAACAATCACTGGCTACGGTTTATTACCAGCAATTGAACACGCAGATGTTATCACCGCTGAGTTTGAACATATCCCTCATGATGTACTGGCCATTTGTGAGCAAAGTGGTAAATTTTTACCCACCATTGAAGCGATTAAAGCGGGAGGCGATCGCCGCCTAGAGAAAGCCTTACTCGATCAATCTGGTGTACGAAACGCGCCCTATGCGATCATCGAGCACCGCCAAGATTTCGATGCTGCCATTAAACAAATTGGGTTACCAATGGTATTGAAAAGTGCCTTAGGTGGCTACGATGGTAAAGGCCAATGGCGTTTGAAAACTAGTGACGAGATCGAGCGTGTTTGGGCTGAAGTGGCGGAATGTTTAGCCTGCTCCGAACACCAAGCCATTGTCGCCGAACAGTTTATTCCTTTTGATCGTGAAGTCTCTTTAGTTGGCGTTCGCGGACGAGGTGGCGATATTGCGGTTTATCCTCTGGCTGAAAATATCCATGTCGACGGCGTGTTGAGCCTCTCCATCGCAATTAATGCCCCTCAATTACAAACACAAGCCAAAGCAATGTTCCAAGCGGTTGCAGAAAACCTTGGCTATATCGGTGTGTTGGCCTTAGAGTTTTTTGATGTACAAGGCACATTACTGGTCAACGAAATTGCTCCCCGAGTGCATAACTCAGGCCATTGGACTCAGCAAGGTGCCGAAGTCTGTCAGTTTGAGAATCACTTGCGGGCGGTCTGTGGCTTACCCTTGGGGAGCACCAAACTGATTCGAGAAACCGCGATGATTAATATTTTGGGTGAAGATAGCCTACCGAATGAATTAATGGCGATAGAAGGCTGCCACATTCATTGGTATGGCAAAGAAAAGCGCGCTGGAAGAAAAATGGGGCATATCAATGTCAGCGCAGATTATACCGGTGAGCTAGATAGAAAGTTAACACAATTGACGGCGATACTCGATCCGGTTTGTTTCCCTGCACTACAGAAACGAACCGCCTCTCTGTAGCAGTATCACATTTACGACAACAGGCTAACGACACTTATTACGTCGTTAGCCATTTTGTATATGAGCGCACTTCTTATCTGCGCACTGGTATTTAACGCCATTTGCCAACTTTTTTTCCATTAATAATGGAAAACCACACCGCTCACAGACTCCATCAATCGGTGGTTGGTTGATCGCGTACTTACATTTAGGGAACGCATCACAAGCATAGAAGGTTTTACCAAAGCGAGATTTCCGCTCAACTAAATGCCCCTTATCACATTCCGGACAAGTGACTAACGGCTCTGATTTCTGACTCGGTTCATGGCTATCTAATGGCTCGATATGGTGACAGTCTGGGTAATGATTACAACCAATAAACATACCAAATCGCCCCTGCCTAAGCACCAGCTCATGTCCGCATTCAGGGCAAGGAACCCCTAACTCTTTAATAATATGACCATCATTTTGATGAAGGGGTTTTAAATAATCGCATTGTGGGTAATGACTGCAACCTAAAAAGGGGCCATGCTTAGCGCGGCGAAGCTGTAACGCTCCACCGCACAACGGACAAGGCTCATGACTTAACGCCTGCTCATGGGCAGAAAATAAGTTAGGATCAATTTTGTTGCTCATGTCAATTAATGCAAAATACCTTGTTCTTTACTATACAAAAGCTCTTCCATCAGCGTGTAAGCATTCTCATTACCTGGTACATTAAACAACACCATCAGAATAATCCATTTTAGATCATCTAATTCAAACTCATTGGTTTCCAACCCCATGACCCGATCAATCACCATTTCACGAGTTTCAGATGTTAGCACTTGAATTTGTTCAAGAAAAAGTAAAAAGCCACGGGCTTCCAAATCAAGCCGTTCCATCTCTTGAGCCGTGTAGACTCGCATAGATGTGGCGGCACAGGTCGCCATGGCGGAATGTGCATCAGTTTGCTGCAATGCAGCCAGCTCTTCTAGCCAATGGAGGGCTTTATAAATCTCTTTCTGGTGAAATCCTGCTCGAAGTAATTCATCTTCAAGCTCGTCTTGATCCACTTGCAATTCAGCATCGCTATGGATATACGTCTCAAACAGATACATCAAAATATCCATCATAGCTTGCCTCTCCCCTTACGAATATAGCCACCGGAAACTGCAACAACTTGCCCTAAAAGTTCAAGCTCTAAAAGCTGCATCATGACTTCTTGAACAGGAATATGGGTCCGCTGAGCAAGAATATCAACTGGTGTCGCTTCTATTCCTACGTTAGCTAACAGCTCGGGAAATGGCAATTCTTCTTGGCCATTTGATGAAGAAAAAAGGTCGCCTTGAGGAAAAATAGGCGATTTCTGTGCCCAATGAGTAAATGTGGTTATTTCAGCTAGGATATCGTCCACCGATTGAACAAGACAAGCCCCTTGTTGAATCAGACGATTGCTCCCCTGAGAATTAGCGATATGTATCGGCCCTGGCACAACAAAAACTTCTCGCCCCTGCTCCAGCGCATAGCGAGCGGTAATTAAAGAACCACTTTTTTCAGCCGCTTCAACAACCAAAACACCGAGCGCTAAGCCACTAATGATACGATTACGTCGTGGAAAATGCTCTGCTCTGGGTTTAGTGCCGGGACGAAATTCGGACACTAATGCACCACTGGCCTTTATGCGTTCAGCTAAAGAGCGATGCCTAGCTGGATAGATGCATTCAAGCCCTGACCCTAAAACCGCAATAGTCGTTCCTGAGGCTTGCAGGGCTCCATCATGAGCATAACCATCAATACCCAAGGCTAACCCACTAGTGATCGCTAAATCATGCGCAACCAATTGTGCAGCAAAACGTTGTGCAATATTTCGGCTATCAATGGTGGCATTACGGCTACCAACTATCGCAATTTGTGGTTGAGCGAGCATTGAGCATTGTCCCTCCACAAACAAAACTTTTGGTGGAGAAGCAACCTCTCGTAGTAACGGAGGATAATTCTGATCATCATATAAGGTAATAATATGTCGCTCTGGATCTTTTACCTGCCACTCTAAACAAGCATCAACTTCTCGCTGAGCATGATGAATCAAGTACTCCACTTGCTCTGGTTTTAGTCCTAAAGCCAACCATTGTTGAGATGAATAACCTAGCATGTTAGCCAGAGCATCTAAGCTCAACAGCCGAGCCATCATTTTCTGTGTAAGCTTAGGTGTAAAACTTAAGGCAAGCCATGCACAGAGATCTTGCTGTTGCATCAATGTCGTCAAATTAAGCTACTGCGTGGCAGCCATTGATGAAGAGGGCTCGGCATCACTCATCGGTGGTAAAGCCAATACGGATTGGTCAATCGGTTCTTCACTATTGGTCACCAAAGCTAAACTAAATGCATCGTAAGGACGAATCACCATTAATGCACCAACTTTGCGTTGTGGAAGATTAATCTGCTCTCCTCGATTCGACTTGTAGCTATATCCTTCTTTATTTTGATAAACCGTTGCGCCCACTTGATAAAGTTCAAACATACTGCCTTGAACCAATCCATCCCCCTTACCATGATCAATCACAACGACCTGATTTTTTGCTGCATATTGGCTTCCTTCCAGCGTTCCTAAAATGGTCGCTTGAATTCCCTGTGGTGCTGGGCGCGGAAAAAAGGAGGTGGATAAATTAAGTTGATTTAACCCAACTTCAGTTAAAGCAAGATCATTGACCATAATTTCTTGCGCGACCTGATGAACAGCAAGCGCTGTTAATTTTTCTTCACTTGCCACTCGTTCAGCGGTGGCGAGCAAACGTAGCGCGACCATTTTTTTATCACCACGAATAAACTCGGTCATTGGACGATAAATTCCCCATTGGGCATGACTAGACTCACCGGAGATGTACACCGTATCTTGCTTTGTCAAATATTTACGACCATCATTAGATCCTAATACTCGTGCACTTTGTACAATTTCCGCTTCGTCGATTAAACGATCCGATAATAAATAAGGCAGCAGTAACCCTTCTTCTACCGTCGGTAACGACTGCTTTTCCATTAAACGGACTTGCGGGCTTAGTTTAACCATGGGCTTCAAACTTAACACAGGCTGCCCATCACGCCAGAGTAGTGTTAATTTATCTCCCGGATAAATAAGGTGGGGATTATCTATCTCTGGATTGACTTGCCAAAGCCTTGGCCATAACCAAGGACTATCTAAATATAATGCCGATATATCCCATAAGGTATCACCTTTCTCCACTGTATATGTTTTTGGTGCATCAGCTTTCACCGCCAAAGCCGTCGGCTCATTAGCTAAGACGGAAAAATGAGAGAAGAGCGCGATAAACAACATACTGAAGATAAATACTTTCAGACGATAATAACGAATAAATACACTCATGACCTTGCTTCCTTGGCCGGTAAATAACAGAAGGTTTACTATAAATTGTGTTCGATGCTGTCATTTAGGCCATAAAATGTCTAGAATTGAGCCAACAAGCGTTAAGCTGTTTCGGCACAGTTCAATATTTCGAGTGTATATGTCTGTATTACAAGTATTAACATTTCCAGATGATCGTCTTCGCACCGTTGCTAAGCCGGTCGAAAAAGTCACGCCTGAAATCCAAAAAATCGTTGATGACATGTTAGACACCATGTATGACGAAGAGGGCATTGGTTTAGCCGCCACACAAGTGGACATTCATCAACGTATTGTGGTGATTGATATTTCAGAAAATCGTAATCAACCTATGGTACTGATCAATCCACAAATTCTAGAAAAACGTGGAGAGGATGGCATCGAAGAAGGCTGCTTATCCGTGCCTGGTGCACGAGCTTTAGTGCCTCGTGCTGCTGAGGTGACGGTCAAAGCCCTTAATCGCGATGGTCAAGAGTACACCTTTGAGGCTGATGATTTGCTGGCAATTTGTGTACAACATGAACTTGACCACTTAGAAGGTAAACTCTTCGTGGATTATTTATCGCCACTAAAGCGAAAACGTATCAAAGAGAAGTTGGAAAAAATTAAGCGTTTCAACGAGAAAAATAAATAAATCGCATAGAATAGAGAGGTTACCTTGAGCCAATCATTACGTATTGTCTTTGCAGGTACTCCGGATTTCGCCGCCCGTCACTTGGCGGCGTTATTGTCTTCGGAGCACGAAGTAATTGCCGTCTACACACAACCTGATCGCCCTGCCGGACGCGGGAAAAAGCTCACCGCCAGCCCAGTGAAACAGATGGCGCTTGAGCACACCATTCCTGTGTACCAGCCTGAGAATTTCAAAAGCGATCAAGCCAAACAAACCTTAGCCGATCTTAATGCTGATGTGATGGTGGTGGTGGCTTACGGTTTGTTATTACCGAAAGCGGTACTCGATATCCCTAAATGGGGTTGTATTAATGTCCATGGCTCAATTTTACCTCGCTGGCGAGGTGCCGCACCAATTCAGCGCTCGATTTGGGCCGGTGACAGTGAAACGGGCGTCACCATCATGCAGATGGACGTGGGTCTTGATACCGGTGATATGCTGAGTATAGTTCGCTTGCCAATAGAAGCCAGCGACACCAGTGCCTCAATGTATGACAAATTGGCGGAGCTTGGCCCACAGGCCTTGGTGGCTTGCCTTGATAAGTTAGCTTTAGGCCAACTTAGCCCAGAAAAGCAAGATGATGCTTTGGCAAATTACGCCCAGAAGCTGAGTAAAGAAGAAGCGAAAATCGATTGGACACAAGAGGCGGCCTTTATTGAACGCTGCGTGCGAGCCTTTAACCCTTGGCCGATCAGCCATTTTGATGTGGCTGATAACACGGTTAAAGTGTGGCAAAGCCGTGTCGATGAGCGCGAGTCTACTCATCCGCCCGGTACGATTATTCAAGCGGATAAATCGGGTATTTATGTGGCGACCGGTCGTGGTGTGTTAGTGCTAGAGCAGATCCAACTACCCGGTAAAAAAGCCATGCCCGTGCAAGATATTCTTAATGCTCGTGCTAGTTGGTTTGCGGTCGGTACGCAACTTAGTTAAATATTAACACCTTGACGAGGGCAGAGATGCCCTCACTACTTTTTTTTTCAATTCGGTATTACTCATGAATGTTCGCGCAGCGGCAGCTAATGTGTTGTTTCAAGTGGTTGATAAAGGCCACTCTCTTTCGCACGCTCTTCCAGCGGCACAAAAAACCATTCGTCCCAGAGACTATGCACTTTTACAAGAAATTTGCTATGGCGCATTACGCTATTTACCACGCTTAGAATCGATCGCCAATGAGCTGATGGATAACCCATTAAAAGGTAAAAAACGGGTGTTTCACCACCTCATTTTGGTGGGTATTTACCAACTCAGTTTTATGCGCATTCCTTCGCATGCAGCGGTGGCAGAAACAGTGGAAGGCACCAAAACCTTGCGAGGCCCAAACTTAAGTGGCCTGATTAACGCTGTACTGCGCAACTATTTGCGAGATCAGGAAGCGTTAGATGCCATCGCTGTTAGTCATCACGCGGGTAAATATGGTCACCCAAGTTGGTTGCTCAAGCGATTACAAGAAGCCTACCCACAGCAATGGGAACAGATTATTGAAGCCAATAATCATAAAGCTCCCATGTGGCTACGAGTTAACCGTCAATATCACACCAGAGATGAATACCTTACACTGCTAAACAATGAAAACATTCAATGCAGCGTACACCCACAAGCTGCTGATGCTATAAAATTAGCCTCTCCTTGCGATGTCAGCTTATTGCCCGGCTTTGATAAAGGGTGGGTATCAGTGCAAGATGCCGCCGCGCAACTGGCGGTTGACTACTTACAGCCTCAAGACGGTGAATTGATCTTAGATTGCTGCGCGGCACCAGGAGGTAAAACCGCACACATTTTAGAACATACTCAAGAGACTGAAGTGGTGGCAATCGATAGCGATCCCAAGCGTCTTGAACGAGTTTATGACAATCTAGAGCGGCTACAATTGCGTGCCGATGTTATTTGTGGTGACGCTCGCTACCCCGAAGAATGGTGGCAAGGAGAGCAGTTTGATCGTATTTTGCTCGATGCTCCTTGCTCAGCAACGGGGGTCATTCGTCGTCATCCCGATATCAAATGGCTACGTCGTGATAACGATATTGAGGCATTGGCTCAATTACAAAGCGAAATACTAGACGCCATGTGGAAACAATTAAAAGTCGGAGGCACTATGGTTTACGCCACCTGCTCGATTGCGCCACAAGAAAACAGCGAGCAGATTAAAGCGTTTTTAGCGCGAACTAATCATGCTCTCTTAGTGGGTTCTGACATCAACCAGCCAGGACGACAAATATTACCTGGCGAAGAAGATATGGACGGTTTTTACTATGCCGTTCTCCATAAGCAAGCATGATAGGGTTAGCACATGATCAACCAGAATTTCGGTTAATCAGTGAACAATAAGAGTACAAGGTATGAAAATTATCATTCTTGGTGCCGGACAAGTTGGGGGCACTCTCGCTGAGAATTTAGTCGGTGAAAACAACGATATTACGGTCGTAGACAAAAATTCAGATCGGCTGCGTGAGTTACAAGATAAATACGACTTACGAGTCGTCAATGGTCATGCAAGCCATCCTAATGTACTAAGGGAAGCGGGAGCACAAGATGCCGATATGTTGGTTGCGGTAACCAATACCGATGAGACCAATATGGCAGCGTGCCAAGTAGCCTTTACTCTATTTAACACGCCCAACCGAGTGGCTCGTATTCGCTCTCCAGAATATTTACAAGAAAAAGAGACTTTATTTCAATCGGGCGCAGTTCCCGTTGATCACCTAATCGCACCGGAAGAGTTGGTCACTAGCTATATTGAACGTTTAGTACAATATCCTGGTGCGTTGCAAGTGGTGAGTTTTGCACAAGAAAAAGTCAGTTTAGTCGCGGTCAAAGCATATTATGGTGGGCCTTTGGTCGGTAATGCGTTATCTGCCCTACGTGAACACATGCCGCATATTGATACGCGTGTTGCCGCTATTTTCCGCCAAGGGCGGCCTATTCGCCCGCAAGGCACCACCATTATTGAGGCTGATGATGAGGTGTTCTTTGTCGCTGCAAGTAATCATATTCGCTCAGTCATGAGCGAACTGCAACGGTTAGAAAAGCCCTATCGCCGCATCATGATTGTCGGCGGTGGAAATATTGGTGCAAGTCTAGCGAAACGCCTAGAGCATACCTACAGTGTCAAGCTTATTGAACGGGATTACCAACGAGCGGAACAACTTTCCGAAGAACTAGAAAACACCATTGTTTTTTGTGGTGATGCAGCCGATCAAGAGCTGCTTTCTGAAGAAAATATCGATCAAGTCGATGTGTTCATTGCTCTCACCAATGAAGATGAAACCAATATTATGTCTGCGATGCTCGCCAAACGTATGGGAGCGAAAAAAGTGATGGTACTCATTCAGCGCAGCGCCTATGTTGATCTTGTCCAAGGCGGAGTGATTGATGTTGCAATCTCTCCCCAGCAAGCAACCATTTCTGCACTGTTAACTCACGTTCGTCGCGCCGATATCGTCAATGTTTCTTCTCTTCGTCGCGGAGCAGCAGAAGCGATTGAAGCCATTGCCCATGGGGATGAAACCACATCTAAAGTTGTTGGACGAACCGTGAGTGAAATCAAATTGCCGCCGGGAGCAACCATTGGTGCAATCGTACGTGGTGAAGAAGTCTTGATCGCTCATGATCGAACCATTATTGAACAAGACGATCATGTCGTGATGTTCTTAGTTGATAAAAAATACGTGCCTGACGTGGAAAGTTTATTCCAACCAAGCCCATTTTTCTTATAGGTAACTGGCGTTATGCTGAATATACGCCCAATATTATTTGTCATTGGGCTAGTGCTTTCTAAACTAGCTCTGTTTATGTATGTGCCCACTTTAGTGGCCTTTGTCAGTGGCACTGAGGGGTTCATCGAATTCGCTCAAGCCGTTATTATCACGCACTTAGTGGCTTTTTTCTGTTTAACGCTGGGAAGAACAGCAACGTTTCGTCTTAACGTACGAGACATGTTCCTCATCACCAGCTTAGTCTGGACCATCGCCAGTGCTTTTGCGGCGCTACCTTTTGTATTTATAAACCACATCAGCTTTACCGATGCTTATTTTGAAACCATGTCGGGCATTACCACCACAGGTTCGACCGTCTTGAGTGGGTTAGATAACATGGCACCAAGCATTTTACTCTGGCGCTCTATTTTACAATGGTTAGGTGGTGTCGGATTTATTGTCATGGCAGTAGCCGTATTGCCCATGTTGAATGTGGGGGGGATGAAACTCTTCCAAACCGAGTCGTCCGACTGGTCTGATAAAAGCAGCCCACGAGCGAAGACGGTTGCAAAAAATATTGTCGCGGTTTATCTCAGTTTAACGGGTCTGTGCATCATGGGTTATATGCTCACGGGCATGGATCTCTTTGACGCTATTAACCACGCTTTTACAACCCTTTCAACCGGTGGTTATTCGACTTCTGATGGCTCGATGAATCATTTTTCGAACGGATCTCATTGGATAGCCACTCTGTTTATGTTTTTAGGTGGATTACCTTTTCTACTCTTTGTCTCGGCGCTACGAAAACGTCGCATTCAAGAGTTGTTAACCGATGCACAAGTGAAAGGTTTTTTCTTACTTTTCATGCTCACCAGTTTAGTCGTTGCCGCATGGCTCACGCTTCATAATGGTTATCCAGTACTCGATGCCTTGCGTGTCTCGATGTTCAATATCGTCTCGGTTATTACTACAACTGGATTTGGCTTAGACGACTTTACCACTTGGGGAGCGCTTCCTACCACGTTATTTGCTTTCTTAATGGTGTCGGGAGCCTGCTCTGGCTCAACCTCTGGTGGGATTAAAGTGTTCCGTTTTCAAATTGGCTTTGCTCTACTCAATAAGCAAATGATGAAACTAATTCACCCCTCTGGTGTATTTGTGCAACGTTACAATCAACGTCCAGTCAATGAAGATATCGTTCGCTCGGTGATCGCTTTTGGGCTGACGTTTTTTATCACTATTATTGCGATTGCCGGTTCTCTCTCGGCGATGGGGCTTGATCCCATCACCAGTATTTCGGGTGCGATTACCGCAGTCGCAAACGTCGGACCAGGGATCGGCAGTGTGATTGGGCCATCCGGTAATTTTGCTCCCTTGCCCGACGCCGCTAAGTGGATACTTAGCTTAGGGATGTTAATGGGTCGGCTCGAAATTTTGACTATTTTGGTGCTGTTTTTCCCCGCTTTCTGGCGGCGTTAGCAATCAAATCGGTTCGACGTACCAATAAATAGCTAAGAAATGGCAGACGCATCCCGCTAACACAAAAATATGCCAAATCGCATGATTGTAAGGGATGCGTTTCGCAACGTAAAAAATAGCACCCAACGAATAAACAAGCCCACCTACAACTAATAAGGTGACACCACCAATATCAAGATGAAGAATAAGTTGATAGATCACCACTAGCGATAACCATCCCATGACCAAGTAACTGAGTAGTGAGAATTTCTTAAATCGCGTCATAAAAGCAATCTTTGTGATAATTCCCAACAAAGCAATAGACCAAATCACAATCATTAAGCTAATGGCTAACGGAGTGCGTAATCCCACCAATAAAAAGGGTGTATAGCTACCAGCAATCAATAAATAAATCGCACAGTGATCAAATACTTTTAGCTTATATTTGATTTGCTGTTGAGCGATCGCATGATAAAGCGTAGACGCCAAAAATAAGAGAATAATGCTACCGCCATACACACCCATACTCGCAATAGTGAGAAGATCTGCACGATGCTCAACCGCCTTTACTAATAGCAACACCAAACCGACGATTCCCAACAACAACCCAACTCCGTGGCTGATAGCGTTAGCCACTTCTTCCTTCATGTGATATCGATTAATTAACATAATAGCGACCATATAAAATCATCTTAATAATCCTCAGTATCACACAATAGGCTTACACTTGTAAGCTGAAAAATGTAAATAATGGTTAGGTAAAAAATCTATAAAAGCGAGCACCGAGTCGATTTTGAGCAACGTCATTCCCCTTTGACATATTTCCTTCACTTATTTAACAAAAATGTTGTTTAACTATCGATCAATGAAGCTGTTAATGCTAGGCTATTTATGATATGCGAGCATATCATTATTCCTGAATAGCTATTTGGATTGGCATTGCCAGAATGAGCGACTCTTCTCCGCCAATTGCGGGCAGGACAACTCATAGTTATTTAGGTGGTAACATCGGCAATGGATGTGCCTGACCGTTAGGTAAATGAATGCGCCCAACAACTGTCAGGTTTTCGCACACAAACCGTAGTGCAATGCGCCGTCGTAGTGGTTTTACTACTGCTCTGATTGCAAAAAAAATCGCGACCACCACTCTTGTGGAAAAAAATGCGTTTATCGCATCACCCGAAACAAAAGTGGTTAAAGCCGCTTAAGTTAAAAAGCGCAGTTTAAACTGCGCTTTTTTCTTCGTCTCGCCCCTGAAATCAAGCCATAGCATCTAGGCTCTGTTGACCTTGTCAAATAAAATGAGAAGGTTTGGTATTCTCGATCCAATTTGCTATCTTTAGCAAAAATCATGACAAGAATAGGGAGAAAGTGATGCAATGCCATCGAATTGAAGAGTTACTTGAGCTATTAGAGCCTGAGTGGCAGAAAGCATCTGAACTTAGTTTGGTTCAATTTATCTGCCAATTAGCTCAAGAGGCTGGATATAAAGGAGCATTAGAATCACTTACTGATGATGTCTTAATCTACCACCTTAAAATGCGCAACAGCAGTAAAGATGACGTCATCCCTGGTATTAAAAAAGATTACGAAGATGATTTCAAAAGCGCTATTTTGCGAGCGAGAGGCATCATTAAGTAATCCAACTTACTTCTATCATTTAAGGCAGCCTATGGCTGCTTTTTTTACAACCTGATTTCGTTCAATCATTCTTATTCAACACCCAAAAGCACTTTTATTGTTAAATCTTGATTGCGATAAAGAAACAAAAAGGTTATCGGCGCTATAATCCTGCGCATTATTTTCATAGAATGACCAATAAAGTCACCACGATAAAGAGTGTAACCATAAGAAGTTATACCATAATGACGAAAAAGGAAGCGTTATGAGTCAAGAGAAAATTGACGTCAAAGAGATCGTCCCCAAAAACGACCCAAGGGATCGCTTTAACCCAAGCCATCGTATTTATGTCCGGGAAAGTAAAGGAACCTATCAACAATTACGTCGCTATAGTGGTTGGTTTCTATTACTACTCTTTGCGCTTATTCCATGGATTTCTTATGGTGAACGGCAAGCTATTCTGCTTGATATTGGTCATCAACAGTTTAATTTCTTTGGTACCACCCTTTATCCACAAGATCTGACGCTACTTGCTCTCTTATTTATGATCGCCGCTTTTGGATTGTTTTTTCTAACTACCTTTTTGGGTCGAGTCTGGTGTGGCTACCTCTGCCCACAAACCGTGTGGACTTTTATGTATATTTGGTTTGAAGAAAAACTCGAAGGCAGTGCCAATAAACGCCGTAAACAAGACTCAAACAGACTCACCGTGCATTTAGTCTTACGTAAAAGCGTCAAACATATCGCTTGGTTTGCGATCGCTCTTGCGACTGGGTTTACCTTTGTTGGCTATTTTGTTCCTATCCGAGAGCTCGTGGTTGACTTTTTCACTTTGGAAGCTTCATTCTGGGCCCTCTTTTGGGTCTGGTTTTTTGCTCTCTGTACTTATGGTAATGCCGGCTGGATGCGATCCATTATGTGCGTCCATATGTGTCCATACGCTCGCTTTCAGTCCGCTATGTTTGATAAAGATACTTTTATTGTGGGTTATAATCCCAAACGGGGGGAGCAGCGAGGCCCACGCGCTCGCAAGTCAGATCCCAAAGCGTTGGGACTTGGTGACTGCATTGATTGTGATCTATGTGTACAGGTTTGTCCAACCGGAATTGATATCCGTAATGGTTTACAATACGAATGTATCAACTGCGGGGCTTGCGTGGATGCCTGTGATATGACCATGGAAAAAATGGGCTATGAAAAAGGCTTGATCAGCTATACCACAGAACACCGTTTAGCCGGAAAAACAACCAAGATACTACGGCCTAAACTGTTAGGCTATGGCGGGGTACTACTCCTCATGCTTGGATTGTTTTTTGTTCAAGTGGCCCATGTCGATCCGGCAGGTTTAACGGTCATTCGCGATCGAAATCAACTGTTTAGAATCAATAGTAACCATGAAATAGAAAATACTTACACTTTAAAAGTGATCAATAAAACCCAGCAAGCTCAAACGTATCACCTGCAAGTGAATGGTCTAACGAAGGTTTCTTGGTATGGTCGGCAGAAAATTAACGTAAAGCCCGGCGAAGTCGTCAATGTTCCTCTTAGTTTGGGGGTCGATGCTGATAATCTTCCCTCAACGGTCAACACAATTCGGTTTATACTCAGCGACAGTCAATCTTTTTCTACCGAGGTAGAGAGTCGGTTTATAAAGCCACTTTAAACTCGGGACACTATGGCAAAGGGCTTAGCAATAAGCCCTTTTAAAATTATGACTCAAGCGACCTTTCACTTTGATGCTCTGACCCCTGATTTAATCTGGTATGCACTGGAAAGTATCGGTATCCGTGCTGAATCTGGCTTTTTGGCACTCAATAGCTATGAAAACCGTGTCTATCAATTTAGTGATGAGCAACACCGCCGGTTTGTCGTAAAATTCTACCGGCCACAACGTTGGAATAAAGAACAAATCCAAGAAGAACATAATTTTGCATTAGAGCTTGAGGAAGCTGAAATTCCACTGGCTCCTCCTTTGATCATCAATGGAGTAAGTCTACATGATTATCAAGGTTACTATTTTGCCTTATTTAATAGTATGGGTGGGCGTCAGTTTGAAGTCGATAACGAGCAACAACTAGAGTGGGTAGGACGCTTTCTTGGTCGTATTCACAAAGTCGGGGCAATCGAACCTTTTACCCACCGTCCAACCCTGAGTTTAGAAGAATACCTTTATCAACCGAGAAAGGTACTCGAGCACGCTTCTTTTATTCCTACGCACTTAGAAAATGCATTTTTTAACGATCTCAATCTGCTGATTTCGTCGATTGAACAATGCTGGCAACCTACCGATAACATAATTCGATTACATGGTGATTGCCATCCGGGTAATATTTTATGGCGAGATGGCCCAATGTTTGTTGACCTAGACGATGCTCGTAATGGCCCAGCCATTCAAGATCTCTGGATGTTACTCAATGGTGATCGACAAGAGAAACGGATCCAGTTAGATATTTTGCTTGAAGGGTATCAAGAGTTTTGCGACTTTAACCCAAATCAATTGAAACTAATTGAGCCACTACGTGGTCTACGCATGGTGCATTATATGGCTTGGTTGGCAAAACGTTGGAATGATCCTGCGTTTCCCCTCGCTTTTCCTTGGTTTAATGACCCCAAATATTGGGAAGGTCAAGTTTTGGCCTTTAAAGAGCAGCTTGCCGTATTACAAGAGCCAGCACTATCACTAACGCCTAATTGGTAAATCACTTCAAAAGACTGATGGAGTAAATATGAAAAAGTTGTTTGCACTAGTTGCAACCCTAATGTTAAGCCTTTCTGTACAGGCGGCTCAATTTAAAGAAGGTGTTCACTATAAAGTGCTTAACCTACCCCACTCAAGCCAACCGAGTGTAACCGAATACTTCTCTTTCTATTGTCCTCACTGCTACTCTTTTGAGCCTGTCATCAAACAGTTAAAAGCCCAACTACCTAAAGACGTAACGCTGCAAAAAAATCACGTTTCCTTTATGGGCGGGAAAATGGGCCTATCCATGAGTAAAGCATATGCCACTATGCTAGCGCTCAATATCGAAGAAAAAATGCTACCGGTGATGTTCAACCGTATTCACGGACTGCGTCAAGCACCTAAAAACGATCAAGAATTACGTCAAATTTTTATCGATGAAGGGGTTGATGGGGCAAAGTTTGACGCTGCTTTTAACGGATTTGCTGCCGACTCCATGGTTCGCCGCTTTGATAAACAGTTTAAAGACAGCGGATTAACTGGTGTTCCAGCGGTTATCGTCAATAACCGTTACTTGGTGCAAGCACAAGGAATCAAAACAATGGATGACTATTTTGAGCTTATCAACTATCTGTTAAGTAAATAATCTATCTGTTAAGTAAATAAACGAGGGTGTGAATAGTTGATAAAAAAAGGAGCATATTGCTCCTTTTTATCATTAATAAATAGCAATGAACGTAGCCAACCGCTGCAGCTTCAAGTAGGAAGGGGATATACCATCAAAACGATAGCTCTAAACAAACATGTTATATCACCGCCTGAGCGGATAATTGTTTGAGTAATCGATCCATGGATCGATACCCTAAGGCTTCAGCCAAGTGTGCTCGTTGAATATTTAATTCGCCTTGTAAATCTGCGATGGTTCGGGCCACTTTAATAATTCGATGATAAGCACGTACCGACAACCCCAAACGATGTAAAGCATTTTCTAAAAATTCAGCGTCTGATTGATGCAGGTGGCAGTAGGTGTCTATCTCTCTGCTTTGTAATAGAGCATTGACTTTACCACTTCTTGTAAGCATCCGTTCTCGCGCTAATAAAACACGCTGACGTACTGTCAATGTATCTTCTCCTCGCTCTCCTCCTTGAGATAAGGTTCCTTTCGGTAAAGCCGGGATCTCTATCGACATATCGAATCTATCTAATAACGGCCCGGATAATCGACTCAAATAGCGTAAAATAACCTGAGGATTTACCCGAGCTTGATTACCTTCATAGTAACCGGTCGGGCTTGGATTCAGAGCTCCCACTAACTGAAAACGAGCCGGAAAACGCGTTTTACCTTGTGCCCGAGAAATAATAATCTCTCCTGATTCAAGAGGCTCCCGCAAAGAGTCAAGAACCTTACGTTCAAATTCCGGCATTTCATCTAAAAAAAGCAACCCATTATGGGCTAAAGAAATTTCTCCCGGCCGAGGAATCGTTCCTCCGCCCACCAGTGCTGCCATGGAGCTGGAGTGGTGCGGGGAACGAAAAGGCCGTTGCTTCCAATTATATTGGTTAATATCTTGCTCTGTCAGTGAAGCAACCGATGCGGTTTCCATCGCCTCTTCATCACTCATTTCAGGTAATAAATCGCATAAGCGTGATGCTAACATGGTTTTTCCGGTTCCCGGTGGGCCAAGAAATAGGAGATTATGACTCCCAGCCGCAGCGATTTCCAATGCTCGTTTACCTTGCTGCTGGCCAATAATATCTTGCAGATCACGCTGATGATTCAAAGGTCGATGCTGGTTACCACTCTGAAAAAGGGTTAGATTTTTCTGCCCACACAGATCGGCACAAACGTCGAGTAGCGTCTGAGCCGACTTATGCTGCCCTTCATTGACTAATGCGGCTTGATCACCATTATCCTGCGGTACCACTAAACTACGTTTTGCTTTATTCGCAGCTAACGCCGCTGGTAAAACCCCTTTCACACGCCGAATTTCACCAGATAAAGCCAGCTCGCCAATAAATTCATAACGCTCAAGAAGATTAAGCGGCAATTGTTCTGAGGCGGCCAAAATACCTAAGGCAATCGGCAAATCAAACCGTCCTCCTTCTTTTGGTAAATCAGCTGGTGCTAAATTTACGGTGATTCGTTTGGCGGGAAATTCGAAACGAGAGTTAATAATGGCACTACGTACCCGATCGCGCGACTCTTTCACCGTCGTTTCTGGTAGCCCCACCAGGTTAAATCCAGGCATGCCATTGCTAATATGAACTTCAACCGTCACCGCTGGCGCTTGAACCCCTATACTGGCTCGACTGTGGATAATCGCAAGTCCCATCACTTCCCTTAGTGTCAACGATAAAATTGAATGTCCTAAATTAAGAAAACTCAGGTACAAAAAGATATATAGCGATTCAAAACCATAAGAGAATGTGAAAAAAGAATGAGTTTTTGCTTGTCATGTAACAGAGATGTGTGATACCACTAGAGATGAAGACAATTTCTCAGCATAGTACAACAAAATACAAAACAAATATGATGAATTTACGCGCTCACTTTAACTCACTGATTAGCCTGCTTATCGTGGTCATTATTTGGACCGCGCGGGGGCTTGTGGGCGCAAAATAACACACAGATTCAAAAAAACCCCCGCACTGAAAAGTCCGGGGGTTTTTTTATAACCCTAATCAACAGAAAAGCCAGATAGTTTTATTTTTGAACATGACATAACAGGAAGAATGGGGAGCCGCACATGACGTGCATACACAAGATGACTAACGACAACATCCGTTGCCGACAAGGAGGTTTATGATGACAGGAGCACAGCTAGTCGTAGCCGCATTAAAACAGCAAGGAATCAAAACCATTTTTGGTTATCCTGGTGGTGCCATCATGCCGATTTATGATGCGCTGTATGATGGGGGAGTCGAGCATATACTATGCCGCCATGAACAAGGTGCCGCGATGGCGGCCATTGGCATGGCCAGATCAACGCAAGAAGTAGCGGTTTGTATGGCGACCTCGGGCCCAGGAGCCACCAACCTCGTCACCGGACTGGCCGATGCTTTTTTAGATTCCGTTCCGTTGGTTGCCATCACCGGCCAAGTTGCCAGTTCTCATATTGGCACGGATGCTTTCCAAGAGATGGATGTGATTGGTATGTCACTGGCATGTACCAAACACAGCTACCTCGTTACCGATATTCATGAGCTTGCACCCACTTTAGCCGAAGCTTTTGAAGTAGCTAAAACCGGACGTCCTGGGCCTGTGATTGTGGATATTGCTAAAGATGTTCAACTTGGCCAAGCCCCCGTGTCCCTTCTTCCCGATTTTACACCTACCAAGATTCCACAGGTCGATTTGGAACAGTTGAGTAAAGCTCAGCAGCTAATTGCTCAAGCAAAACGTCCCGTTCTCTATGTCGGTGGTGGTGTCCAACTCGCCAAAGCGACCGAGACTGTGCGAAAATTTTTACACCTAAACCCCATGCCCTCAGTCAGCACCTTAAAAGGTCTTGGAACCATTGAACGCAACGATCCACTCTACCTTGGTATGTTAGGTATGCATGGCACGAAAGCAGCCAACTTAGTGGTACAAGAAAGCGATCTTTTGATCGTCGTCGGAGCTCGATTCGATGACCGAGTAACAGGAAAGCTAGACACCTTTGCTCCTCATGCTCAGGTGATCCATATTGATATTGACGCCGCTGAATTTAATAAGTTGCGTTGTGCTAATGCGGCCTTACGCGGTGATATTAACGTTATTCTGCCACAGTTAGAAACCGGCCAAGATCTCACGCCTTGGGCGCATCATAGCGAAAGCCTGCGGCAAGGGTTTAAGTGGCGGTATGACCACCCCGGAGACGCTATTTACGCGCCTCTCCTTTTAAAACAGTTATCCGATATGATGCCAGATTCTGCCATTGTATCGACCGATGTCGGTCAACACCAAATGTGGGCAGCCCAACACATTCAACCCAGAGCACCTCAAAACTTCATTTCTTCAGCGGGGTTAGGCACGATGGGGTTTGGACTTCCCGCCGCGATGGGAGCGGCGGTTGCCCGTCCAGACGATCAATCTATCCTTATTTCTGGTGATGGTTCTTTTATGATGAACGTTCAAGAGCTAGGCACCCTGAAACGCCGCCAGATCCCAGTCAAAATAGTACTGCTGAATAACCAGCGATTAGGCATGGTGCGGCAATGGCAATCTCTCTTTTTCGATGGTCGACACAGTGAAACAATTTTAGATGACAATCCTGATTTCGTAATGCTGGCTCAAGCGTTCGATATTCCGGGTAAAACCATCACCAAAAAAGAAGAAGTTGAACCCGCCCTTAAAGAGATGCTGGCAAGCAAAACTGCCTATTTATTACATGTTTTGATTGATGAAGAAGAAAACGTCTGGCCACTGGTTCCACCGGGTGCGTCCAACAACGATATGTTAGAAAACACCTAGGAGGCTCACTATGCAAAGATACTTACTAGATATCAAAGCCGATGATAAACCTGTACTGTTGGAACGAGTGCTACGTGTTGTTCGCCATCGTGGATTTATCATTAAACAAGTGGCTGCAACGCAAAATCACGCAAGCCACGTCGCCAGCGTAGAAATTATTGTCGATAGTGATCGGCCAATCACCACATTGACCAATCAAATTGAAAAATTATGGGATGTTCGTTCGGTTGATGTAACCACGATTAGTAGTCATGAACTACCCAACAACAATTTACAACAGAAAATTTGTGCTTAAGGAAGGCAAACATGGCAACAAAAACTGCAGAGTATATTTGGTTCAATGGTGAAATGATGCCATGGGAAAATGCGACCGTTCACGTATTAACCCATGCGATGCACTATGGCACCTCTGTTTTTGAAGGGGTTCGTTGTTATAACACCCCCAAAGGGCCGATCATTTTCCGTCATCGTGAACATGCTCAGCGCTTAGCGGATTCTGCAAAAATCTATCGATTTCCGATTCCTTACTCTATTGATGAAATGATGGAAGCCACGCGTGAAACGCTCCGAATCAATAAGCTCGATAATGCTTATATTCGTCCATTAGCATTTGTAGGCAATGTCGGATTAGGCGTTTGCCCACCTAACAATACAGAGATGGATCTGATCATCGCCGCTTTCCCTTGGGGCGCTTATCTCGGCGAAGAAGCGCTAGAAAATGGCGTTGATGCGATGATCTCCAGTTGGCATCGCGCTGCACCGAACACCATTCCAACAGCGGCAAAAGCCGGAGGCAACTACCTCTCGTCCCTTCTTGTTGGAGGAGAAGCACGACGCCATGGCTACGCCGAAGGTATTGCCTTAAGCGTGGATGGCTATCTGTCAGAAGGGGCAGGCGAAAATATTTTCGTCATCAAAAATGGCGTGATTCTTACCCCGCCAACGACGAGTTCCATTCTCCCTGGCATCACTCGTGACTCGATTATGACCCTTGCTAAAGAGCAAGGGTATGACGTTCGTGAAGTCAACATCGCTCGTGAAGCCCTTTATCTTGCTGACGAAATATTCATGACCGGTACGGCAGCTGAAATTGTTCCGGTACGTAGCGTTGATAAAATCACCGTTGGAGCAGGTAAACGCGGCCCGATCACCAAGGCAATGCAGGAAGCCTACTTTGGCCTATTTAATGGCACCACGGAAGATAAGTGGGGCTGGTTAGATTATGTATACCCACAAGAGAAGTAAAAGGACGACAAACAATGCCAAAATATAGATCCGCCACCACAACCCATGGACGTAATATGGCTGGTGCCCGCGCATTGTGGCGCGCCACGGGAGTGAAAGAAGAAGACTTCGGCAAACCGATCATTGCGGTCGTGAACTCCTTTACTCAATTTGTTCCCGGTCACGTACACCTCAAAGATCTCGGCCAACTGGTTGCTCGGGAAATTGAAGCGGCTGGCGGTATTGCCAAAGAATTTAATACCATTGCTGTCGATGATGGTATCGCTATGGGGCATGGCGGTATGCTCTATTCACTGCCTTCACGGGAACTGATCGCCGACTCGGTTGAGTACATGGTCAACGCTCACTGCGCCGATGCCATGGTGTGTATTTCGAACTGTGACAAAATTACTCCGGGAATGTTGATGGCTTCACTACGCCTGAATATTCCGGTTATTTTTGTCTCTGGTGGCCCAATGGAAGCAGGAAAAACCAAGCTTTCTGATCAAATCATCAAACTGGATCTGGTCGATGCCATGATTCAAGGCGCAGACCCCAAAGTCTCTGATGAACAAAGTGAGCAAATTGAGCGCTCCGCTTGCCCGACTTGTGGCTCTTGTTCTGGTATGTTTACCGCCAACTCGATGAACTGCTTAACCGAAGCGCTAGGCCTTTCTCAACCGGGTAATGGTTCATTACTCGCCACACATAAAGATCGCCAACAACTATTCTTAAACGCTGGCCGCCGTATTGTAGAACTGACCAAACGTTACTATGAGCAAGATGACTCATCGGCGTTGCCTCGTAATATTGCCAACAAAGCCGCCTTTGAAAACGCCATGGCATTAGACATTGCAATGGGCGGCTCAACCAATACCGTTCTACACCTACTGGCTGCCGCTCAAGAAGGTGAGGTCGATTTTGATATGACTGATATCGACCGTATGTCACGTCAAATTCCTCATTTATGCAAAGTTGCCCCCTCTACCCAAAAATACCATATGGAAGATGTGCACCGCGCTGGTGGCGTGATGGGTATTCTGGGAGAATTAAATCGAGCAGGGCTACTCAATGCCCAGACCAAAACGGTGTTAGGTTTAACGCTCGAACAACAATTAGCGCAGTATGACATCATGCAAACTCATTCCGATCAGATAAAGGCATTCTACCGTGCAGGGCCAGCTGGCATTCGTACGACACAAGCCTTTTCGCAAGATTGCCGCTGGGAAAGCTTAGATGATGATCGCACCGAAGGCTGTATTCGCAACCAAGCGCACGCCTTTAGCCAAGATGGTGGCTTAGCGGTACTCAAAGGCAATATCGCCCTTGATGGTTGTATTGTGAAAACCGCTGGTGTGGATGAAAGTATTCTGACTTTTACTGGGCCAGCCGTGGTTTTTGAAAGCCAAGAAACGGCGGTTGAAGGCATTCTCGGTGGGCAAGTTAAAGCAGGCGATGTGGTGGTAATTCGCTACGAGGGCCCTAAAGGCGGGCCGGGTATGCAAGAAATGCTTTATCCAACGACCTATCTTAAATCGATGGGATTGGGTAAAGAGTGTGCTCTCCTCACCGATGGGCGTTTTTCTGGCGGCACATCGGGCCTCTCTATTGGCCACGCCTCTCCTGAAGCTGCCAACGGTGGTACTATTGGTTTAGTCAAAACCGGCGATATTATTGCCATCGATATTCCTAATCGAACCATTACCCTGAATGTGACTGACGCTGAACTCGCCGAACGACGCGCGAAGCAAGATCAACAGGGATGGAAACCCAAAAGCCGTCAACGCGAAGTCTCGTTTGCTCTGAAAGCTTACGCCAGTATGGCCACCAGCGCAGACAAAGGGGCAGTACGCGATAAATCTAAGCTTGAGGGGTAATGCATGACTCTCACGAAACAAACGGGCGCAGATTATCTGCGCCAAATTCTCCGTGCTCCAGTTTATGAGGTAGCCCTTGTCACTCCTTTACAAGAGATGACACGATTATCAGCTCGGATCAAAAATCGGGTGCAATTAAAACGAGAAGACCGTCAACCCGTCCACTCGTTTAAACTGCGCGGCGCTTATAATATGGTCGCTAATTTAACCGAAGTACAGAAACAAGCGGGGGTTATCACCGCTTCTGCGGGCAATCATGCTCAAGGTATGGCACTTTCTGGCAGCCGGTTGGGAATAAAACCCACCATTGTGATGCCCAAAACCACCCCAGATATCAAAGTTGAAGCCGTTCGCGGATTTGGTGGCCATGTGGTTTTACATGGCAATAATTTTGATGAAGCAAAAACGGAAGCAGAACGGTTAACGGAGCAACACGGCTATACTTTTGTTCCCCCCTTCGATCACCCACTCGTCATTGCAGGTCAAGGCACCATGGGGATGGAAATGCTGCAACAAAATGGGCACTTAGACTATATTTTTGTCCCAGTTGGTGGCGGTGGTTTAGCCGCAGGCGTTGCCGTGTTAGTCAAGCAATTGATGCCTGAAATAAAAGTGATTGCCGTTGAACCCGAAGATTCCGCCTGTTTGAAAGCCGCGTTAGATGCCGGAGAACCGGTCGTGCTAGACCAAGTCAGTATGTTTGCTGATGGGGTTGCGGTAAAACGCATTGGCGATGAAACGTTTCGTTTATGTCAACAATACATTGATGATCACATTACCGTATCCAGTGACGAAATCTGCTCAGCAGTGAAAGATATTTTTGAAGATACCCGAGCAATTGCAGAGCCATCTGGTGCATTGGCGTTAGCAGGTCTAAAAAAGTTTGTTGAAAAACATAATATTGAAGGAAAGCAGTTAGCGACGGTGCTCTCTGGAGCAAATACAAATTTCCATGGTTTACGCTATGTTTCTGAACGCTGTGAACTCGGTGAAAAACGCGAAGGGCTACTCGCCGTAACCATTCCTGAGCGTAAGGGTGCTTTTTTTCAATTCTGCCATATTATTGGTAACCGGGCGGTAACAGAATTTAACTATCGCTATAACGACGATCAACTGGCCAATATTTTTGTTGGGGTGCGATTACTTGGAGGCCAAGATGAGCTAAACACTATCATCAGTGAATTACGCTGTGGTGGCTACCCGGTGGTTGACTTGTCTGAGGATGAAATGGCGAAATTACATGTACGATACATGATCGGAGGTAAGCCGTCCAAGCCCCTCAAAGAGCGGTTGTATAGTTTTGAGTTTCCAGAATACCCTGGTGCGCTGCTAAAATTTTTAAGCACCTTGGGTACCCATTGGAATATTAGTCTATTTAATTATCGAAACCATGGGGCGGACTACGGACGAGTTTTATGTGGTTTTGAACTGGAAGAGCATGATCTCTCGCGTTTTTCTGCCCATCTTCGTGAACTGGGCTACCAGTGTAAAGATGAAACGGATAACCCTTCCTACCAATTTTTCTTATCCTAACTCTCTCAATGCCAGTCACCGACTGGCATTTTTACTCTCTAATGCATCATGCGCATAATATCAATGCTAAAGTTTCATTTTAGTCATACCCTATTCAAGACTACACTTAGCAACATATTGTCTTTGCTACGCAAATATTGGAGATCGGAATGTTTAATGCCTTAGTTCTTACCCAACAAGAAAAACGTACCCTTGCCACCATTGAACAACTTGATGAGTGTCAATTGCCGGAAGGAGAGGTTTTAGTGGCGGTGGACTACTCCTCCCTCAACTACAAAGATGGCTTAGCCATTACAGGTAAAGGTAAAATCATTCGTCAATTTCCCATGGTTCCGGGAATCGATCTGGCGGGAACCGTACTTGAATCACAAGATCCTCGTTATCAAACGGGTGATCAGGTGGTACTCACTGGCTGGGGTGTCGGTGAAAACCACTGGGGCGGTATGGCGCAAAAAGCTCGCCTAAAAGCAGACTGGTTAGTTCCATTAGCCCAAGGTCTTAGTAGCAAAAAATCCATGATGATTGGAACTGCAGGCTTTACCGCTATGCTCTGCGTACAAGCCTTACTCGATGCCAATATCAAACCAGATCAAGGAGAGATTCTTGTTACCGGAGCCAGTGGTGGGGTCGGTTCTGTTGCCGTCACGCTATTGGCAAATTTAGGCTACCATGTTGCCGCTGTGACAGGACGAGTAGCAGAAAATGGCCCTCTACTTGAAAAGCTCGGTGCTAAACGCATTATTGACCGTTCAGAGTTTGAACAACCCGCTCGTCCGTTAGAAAAACAGATCTGGGCCGGAGCTATTGATACCGTCGGTAGCAAGATATTAGCAAAAGTGTTAGCACAAATGGACTACAACAGTACCGTTGCAGCTTGTGGTTTAGCCGGTGGCTTTGATTTACCCACAACCGTCATGCCGTTCATTTTACGTAATGTTCGCCTGCAAGGAGTTGATTCCGTTGCTTGCCCAGCAGAGAAAAGAATCGCAGCATGGAACAACCTAGCGAAACTTTTACCGGACTACTACTTCGAACAAGCCAGTCATGAAATAACGCTTGAGCAAGCCCCCCAGTACGCGGAAGCCATTACCAATGGACAAATTACTGGCCGCGTTGTGATTAAATTATAAGCCAGCTTTCACCACAAATTACGGGGCTCGAATGTTAATTCTTGCCCCATATTAAAGTTTCATTTCTTCAACACGCTTAGCTATCAAGCGACTACATTCTTGCTTCACAATATCTCTTATCCATGCCTGAGCTGGGGCATGTTCACAACGGGGATGCCAAATCAAAGAGTAATCAAACGGAGTAAATTGAAACGGTAATGGTTTAACCACTAAGTCATAACGTTCTGCAACTAAGAATGCTAGATCGGCTGGAACGGTAATAATTAAAGGCATACTATCGACAATCGCCAAAGCGGATTCCAAATGGTAAGCACGGAGTACCATCTTGCGTTTAGGGTACTCAACAAGAGCTTGCTCAATCAAAGCCTTTACTCCATCACTGATTGCAATCATGGCATGTGGATACGCCAAATAATCACTTAACTGCATAGACTGGTAAGCTAAAGGATGAAGCTTTGAAAGCAAACACAGCACACCGACTCGACCAAGAATCTCACTCTGTAACGGTGCCACCGAAGTCGTTGGTCGACAAATCGCAAAATCCACCCCTTCATGGGTCAGTTGATCGATTAATCGATTATGATGCAGAGGCTGAAACTCAAGGGAAACCTTCGGTGCCTCTTGATAAATTCGGGGTAATGCAAAAGGGAGAATTGTCTGTATTGCATAATCCGTTGTTGCAATGGTAAAACGCTGCTCACACAACAAAGGTTCAAATTCTACAGGCGAAAGAATTTGTCTAAGCACTTCGAGCGGACGATCGACCGCGTGATAAATAGTGAGCGCTTTTTCTGTCGGAACTAGGTACTGTCCCTGACGAGTTAAAAGAGGATCGTCCAGCATATCCCTTAACCGACCAAGAACTCGGCTCATTGCCGATTGGCTAAGACTTAATCGATGCGCCGCTTTACTCACGCTACCTTCATCAATTAATACCCGTAAAGCAACAAGTAAATTTAAGTCTCGTCGGTAAACCTCTTCTAATTCCACAGATGCTACCTTCCCAATAGTAAATAAAGGCTAGTGTACGGAAATAAGAAAAAAAATCCCGCCTTTCAGCGGGGAAGCCCAAGAAAACCTAGGGATAATGTCGGAATCATACTCGGTGTTGCAGGGTAAGATGTTAACCAATTGTTAATTACAATATGGTATTTTAATCTCTTTGCCAAGGGGTTATTGAATATTTTTTATTCGCCAGTATTATCTAGCCCTTAATTGTCATATATCTTAGGCTCAACGATGAATTTTGATCCTGAATTAGCCACGCTAACATTAGAGGCACAAGGATTACGCTGCCCAGAACCAGTCATGATGGTCAGGAAGACAATTCGTAATATGCAGGACGGGGAAACCTTGCTCATCACAGCTGATGACCCTTCGACAACTCGCGACATACCTAGTTTTTGTCGCTTTATGGATCACCAACTACTTGCGGCGCAAATCGAAACTTTACCCTATCAGTATTTGATTAAAAAAGGCATGGCTTAGCACAATAAAGGCAGCATAACGCTGCCTTTTCACTACTCTTAATACTCAATAGAACGAATATCCGTTTGTAATTTTTTCAGTTGTTGCTGTACCGTTCTTAGCTCGTCGTGCAATGGGATAATGTAAGCAACTCGAATCCAAGCTTCTACCGTTAACCCAACCATAATAATGGCACCAATCACCATGGGTAGCCACATATTGGTCAACGCCATTCCGAGTAAAGTTAAGACAAAACCAAAAGAGAATAAGTAGCTCTGACTTTTGGCGCTCATTCCTATATAACGTGTCAACATAAATGCGCCCCTCTTTCACAGCAGATATTAATAACACTAGCACGACTCATATGACACGAATATGGCAGATATCACGCTCTCATCAGCTTTTGTTGTAGAGCGTGATCCAGTACCTAAAATAATGCGGCACCAATGGCCAAGGTAAAGAAAAGAATCGCCGTTATTTTACGGATCAAGCCTAACGGTATCTTATCTGCTGACAACTTACCAATCACCACTACTGGAGCATTAGCCAATAACATGCCTATCGTTGTACCCACCACAACCCAAGCTAACGCATCTGCATACTGCGCCCCTAAAATTGAAGTAGCAATTTGGGTTTTATCGCCAATCTCTGCAATAAAAAAAGCAATAAAACTGGCAATAAATGGCCCTCGATTAGAGAGGTTTTCATCATCATCCAATTTATCAGGAATCAATACCCATATAGCCATAAGCAAGAAGCTCACCACCACCACCCACTTTAAATACTCAGGAGCAAGATAATCTGCCACAACCACGCCCAACCACGCCGCTAAAGCATGGTTAACAACAGTCGCTAAAAAAATAGCCATAATAATAGGTATGGGCTTTCGATATCGGCTAGCAAGTAACAAAGACAGCAATTGGGTTTTATCCCCAATTTCGGCCAAAGCAACACTAGTAATTGAAATAACTAAAACACTCACGACAGGCTCATTGGGGCGGGATTATTATATAACCATAGACAAACACGACGCCCCACCCCGGTTCGTAATGTTTGTCTAAGGTCTTGCTAAACTCAAAGAGATTTCAAGTCTCGAACGCCACGGTGATTGAGCACCAATTATGTTGACGAACGAACCGAACAACACACATTGGTTAATCGGTAAGCTACTCCCCAAAGACGGAGGAATTCTATCCAGCTTCGCGAACAATCTCAACGAATAAATCTTAAAACCACCCTTGATAAGCTGGTTTATATACCGCAATAGACTAAAACTTAGCTAAAAATCATTTCTGGTGATTAATTCGTCAACATTACCCCTACTTTGTCAGAGAATAACTCGGTATACTTGATTGTTATTTTTTATCAATTCAGACAAAAGAATCGCGCGAACCTGACTATGCAAAAATACGATATCAAAACCTTTCAGGGTATGATCCTCGCGCTGCAGGATTATTGGGCCCAACAAGGCTGTACCATTGTGCAACCATTAGATATGGAAGTAGGCGCAGGCACCTCTCATCCAATGACATGCCTGCGTGCGCTTGGCCCCGAGCCAATGGCGACCGCTTATGTTCAACCTTCCCGTCGCCCAACTGATGGTCGCTATGGTGAGAACCCTAACCGTCTGCAGCACTACTATCAATTTCAGGTGGTTATCAAACCCTCACCAGACAACATTCAAGAACTGTATTTAGGCTCACTAAAAGTACTCGGTATTGATCCACAAGTTCACGATATTCGTTTTGTGGAAGATAACTGGGAAAACCCAACTCTCGGCGCTTGGGGCCTAGGTTGGGAAGTTTGGCTAAATGGTATGGAAGTGACTCAATTTACCTACTTCCAACAAGTTGGTGGTCTTGAATGTAAACCCGTTACCGGTGAAATTACTTATGGAATTGAACGCTTAGCCATGTACATTCAAGGCGTTGATTCTGTATATGATTTAGTTTGGACAGACGGCCCACTAGGTAAAGTCAGCTACGGTGACATCTTCCACCAAAATGAAGTTGAGCAGTCCACTTATAACTTTGAACATGCCGATGTTGACTTCCTATTCACTTTCTTCGACCAATGTGAAAAAGAGTGTAACCAGCTACTAGAACTTGAAAAACCGCTCTCTTTGCCAGCTTATGAGCGCATCCTAAAAGCGGCTCATGCGTTTAACCTCTTGGATGCACGTAAGGCGATTTCGGTAACGGAACGTCAACGTTACATTCTACGTATTCGCAACCTAACCAAAGCCGTGGCAGAAGCCTATTACGCCTCTCGTGAAGCGTTAGGCTTCCCTATGTGTAAAAAGGGTGAGGACAAATAACATGGCAAAAGAATTTCTTATTGAGCTAGGCACAGAAGAGCTGCCACCAAAACAACTACGTACACTTGCAGAAGCATTTGCTGCCAATTTTTCTGCAGAATTAACCGCTGCAGATCTGGAATACCAAGATCTAAAATGGTTTGCGACCCCGCGTCGTTTAGCGCTAAAAATCACTCAACTAGCAGAAAAACAAGCAGATAAAGTTGTTGAAAAGCGAGGCCCCGCAATTTCTGTGGCCTTTGACGCAGAAGGAAACCCAACCAAAGCCGCACAAGGCTGGGCGCGAAGTAATGGGATTACCGTTGAACAAGCAGAACGATTAAAAACCGCTCAAGGTGAATGGTTACTTTTCAAACAAGACGTTAAAGGCCAAGCAACTAAACAAATTATTGTTGAATTGGTGACCAAAGCATTAGCGAGCTTACCTATCGCAAAACCGATGCGTTGGGGAGACAAAGACACTCAATTTATTCGCCCGGTAAAAACACTGACTATTTTACTCGGTGATGAACTGATTGAAGGCGAAATTTTAGGCGTTCCATCCGCTCGAACCATTCGTGGTCACCGCTTTATGGGTGAAGCCGAATTTACTATTGATAATGCAGCACAATACCCGGCTATCTTAGAAGAGCGAGGTAAGGTCATCGCCGATTATGATGTTCGTAAAGCAACCATCATCGCTAACGCTCAAAAAGCCGCACAGCAAGTAGGTGGAAAAGCTGACCTAGAAGATGAGTTAGTTGAAGAGGTGACTGCTTTGGTCGAATGGCCCGTTGTACTTACGGCAAAATTTGAAGAAAAGTTCTTGAAAGTCCCCTCTGAAGCCTTGGTTTACACCATGAAAGGCGATCAAAAATACTTCCCCGTCTATGATGCCAATAAGAACCTGCTACCTCACTTTATCTTTGTTTCAAATATTGAATCAAAAGAACCTCGGCACGTGATTGAAGGTAACGAAAAAGTCGTTCGACCTCGCTTAGCTGATGCCGAGTTTTTCTTCAATACTGACTTAAAAAGTAAGTTAGTGGATCGTCTTCCTCAACTTGAAACAGCTATATTCCAACAACAACTTGGTACCATTAAAGATAAGACAGACCGTATTACAGTACTTGCCGGTTATATTGCCGAGCAAATTGATGCCGATGTCGAAAAGTCCAAGCGAGCAGGCCTTTTAGCAAAATGTGACCTAATGACCTCTATGGTCTTTGAATTTACCGATACTCAAGGCGTAATGGGTATGCATTATGCGAGGCATGATGGAGAAGCCGAAGAAGTCGCAGTTGCACTCAACGAACAGTATATGCCTCGCTTTGCAGGAGATGAACTCCCAGCAAATGGCGTGTCTGCAGCTGTCGCTATTGCGGATAAATTGGATACTATCGTTGGTATCTTTGGTATTGGCCAAGCCCCTAAAGGGAGCGATCCTTTCGCATTACGCCGAGCCTCATTAGGTATCTTGCGTATCATCGTTGAATATGGCTACCAACTTGATTTAGTTGATCTTGTCGCAAAAGCAAAATCTTTATTTGGTGATCGACTCACCAATGCCCAAGTTGAGCAAGATGTAGTTGAATTTATGCTTGGCCGTTTCCGAGCTTGGTACCAAGATGAAGGTTTCAGCGTGGATATCATCCAAGCCGTGTTAGCTCGTCATCCAACTAAACCCGCAGATTTTGACCAACGAGTCAAAGCGGTCTCTCATTTCCGTGAACTAGAAGCCGCAGAAGCATTGGCAGCAGCAAACAAACGAGTCGGAAATATATTAGCTAAATTTGATGGTGAATTAGCCACTGAGATTGATCTTGCACTTCTACAGGAAGCAGCAGAAAAAACCTTGGCTGAAAGTGTCGAAGTCATGAGTGAAGCATTAGAGCCAGCGTTTGCCACCGGTAATTATCAACAAGCATTAAGCAAATTAGCAGAGCTACGTGAGCCTGTAGATGCTTTCTTCGATAACGTAATGGTCATGGCCGATGATGAAGCTTTGAAGAAAAACCGCTTAACCTTACTAAATAATCTACGCAATCTCTTCCTACAGATTGCTGATATATCATTACTGCAAAAATAAGCCATATCACCCATAACTTATAAGGGGCGTACTAATTGCGCCCCTTATTCCTACCTTTTATATGCTCGATATTGCCGATCACTTTCATAATTGTCAGCGTAATCTGCTTCCTCCCTATTCACCAGAGTTAAACCCAATAGAACAAGTGTGGAGTTGGCTCAGGCAACACCATCTCGCTAGCCAAAGTTTTATCGATTACAACGATATTGTGTCGAAGGTGTGTCGTGCCTGGAATCGCTTTTTGTACCAATCTAAATAAAAATGTGATCTAATTAAGGCTATTTAACTACTACCGTCATTCATCATGAATAGCCTTAATAATATCAACTTTAAAAAGCTCGCCAGTCAGCAAAAATCCATTCAGATGAAAATGAGATTACTGGCTCTTGCTCATTTCAAAGATGGACAATCTCGAACACAAATTGCCAAATACCTAAAAGTGAGCCGCACTAGCGTAAACAAATGGGTTCAAACCTTTTTAGAGCACGGGCTCGAAGGTCTTCAAGAAAA
>NZ_WXWH01000019.1:0-30228 GCF_009904905.1 Vibrio sp. V30_P3S12P165
TAATAAATGAAACCAACATACTATTAAATAATTTAAATTGATTTTCACCTCCATCTAATTGGTCAAACATCGGGTTAATCAGTTCGATAGCACCTAGCTGTTTATCTAACGGAATCTTGTAGTAACTACGCACATTCTGGTAAGCCGGATGCTGAGCTAGCTTAGGGTGTGAATAGTAAAAATCAACACCGTCAAGTTGATAAACGTTTTCTTCGTAACTTTGATGATAATTATCAATATTATGATGAAATACCACATCACTTTGGATTTGCTTATTGGCATCAAAAAAATAAACGACCGCTTCACCTAGCCGTTCATCATTTAGAATGATATTTATTCTCTCTACATGTAAAAATTCACACTCTTCACTATGAAGAAATGTAAGCAGATCAGAAATACCATGAATTAGCAACATTGCCTTAGAAAAGGCAGTTAATTCTTTTTCTGTTTTATTCATAACAACAATAATAAATTATATAGCTCTTCGTATTTATTAGCATTATAAACGCATAATAAACGCATACGAAGAGCTATTGATTACCGAATTAAGCAAACTCAACTTGCGACTTTAATCGCGCTTTCATGTTGCTATATTCAGTTTGTACATAATTTTCAGCCCAATCTTGATTGTCAATCTTCTCAACTTTCACGGCGCAATATTTAAATTCCGGCGTACTTGAGATTGGATCCAGATGTTCAATCGTCAGCTCATTACAAGCACCGATCCACCATTGGTAGGTCATGTACACCACACCTTTGTTGGTTCGTTCACTACAACTTGCTCGAGAAATAACTTTACCGCGACGCGATGAAATCCAAACAAGCTGTTGATCTTTAATGCCTAATTTTTCTGCATCTTGTGGGTTCATCTGAACATATCCTGGTTCATCAGCCAAAGCTGACAGTGCAGAACAATTACCCGTCATTGAACGACAAGAATAGTGGCCAACTTCACGCACGGTTGACAATACCAGTGGATAGTCTTCATCCGGTTGTTCTAGCGGCGGACGCCAATCTGCGGCAATGAACTGCGCTTTACCTGATGGTGTCGTGAATTTATTGCCTTCAAATAAGAACGATGTTCCTGGGTGATCTTCGGTTGGGCAAGGCCATTGTACCGATTTCAGATCCGCCATTTTTTCGTAGGTTGCACCGGCGTAAAGTGGTGCCAATGAACGCAACTCATCCCAAATCTCTTGGGTATTGTTGTAGTGCATTGGATATCCCATGCGAGTCGCTAACAAGCTGAAGATTTCCCAGTCGGGTTTCACGCCTTCTGGCGGGGTAACCGCTTTATAGAAACGTTGGAAACCACGGTCAGCACTTGAGTAGACACCTTCATGTTCCCCCCAACTGGTGGCAGGAAAAACCACGTCGGCCATTTCAACCGTTTTGGTCATAAAGATATCTTGTGCAATAACCAGTTCCATCTTACGCAACGTATTACGCATCGCGTTCAGGTCAGCTTCTGTCTGAGCAGGATCTTCACCAAAGATATAGAAGGCTTTGCATTTACCCTCTGCGACTTTATGACCCACTTCAGTCAGGCGGTAGCCGGGGTTTGGCGACAAAGACACTCCCCACGCTTTTTCGAATTTCGCGCGGACCGCATCATCAGTCACATTTTGGTAACCTGGATATTGGTGCGGCAACATACCTAAGTCACACGTACCTTGTACGTTGTTTTGACCACGAACCGGGCCACAACCCACGCCACGACGCCCCCAGTTACCTGTCAATGTTGCTAGGCCAGCCAAGCCACGAACAACATCGACCGCTTGACCGTATTGGGTCACGCCCATGCCCCAAAGAATCATCGCTTCGGGCGCAGCCGCATAAGTGCGAGCGGCTAAACGAATCGATGCCGCATCGAGCCCCGTTATTGCCTCTACCGTTTCTGGTGCGTAATTTCTAACAATATCGTAGAACGCATCAAACCCTTCAGTGTATTGTTCAACAAAGGTTTTGTTGTACAGGTTTTCTTCGATGATAGTGTAAGCCAGTGCATTCACCAGCGCCATGTTCGAGCCATTTTTCAGTGGCAACCACTGATCCGCAATACGCGCAGATTCAATCTTACGTGGATCACAAACAATGACCTTGGCACCATTCGCACGCGCTTTGATAATATGTCTTGCTACAACTGGATGAGAATCCGCTGCGTTGTAACCGAAAATGAGCAAACATTTTGTTTCTTGAATTTCGGGAATGGCATTGCTCATTGCTCCATTACCTACTGTTGACTCCAGACCGGAGACTGATGGCGCGTGTCACACCCTAGCGCAGTGATCGACGTTATTGGTTCCAATAACGGCACGCGCCAACTTTTGCATCACAAAGTTAGCTTCATTACCAGGTCCGCGAGCCGAACCGGTTGTCATGATTGCATCTGGACCATATTTGCTTTTGATTTCCATCAGCTTTTCAGCCGTGAAGTCTAATGCTTCATCCCAAGAAACCGCTTCCAATTTCGCGTCTTTAGTACGACGAATCATGGGTTTTTTAAGACGAGGAGTCAGTAAGTTAGTATCGTTGAGAAAATCCCAACCATAATAACCTTTCAGGCACAATTGCCCTTCATTCGTCCGACCATCGGCCGGTTCTGCGCCCACTACTTTGTTGTTCTCAACAAGTAGCTTTAGTTTGCATCCCGTACCACAGTACGGACAAACTACAATGGATTTTTTCATAGTTACCTTCTTAACTATTTCAAGAAATCAGACAGTGAGAATCGCGATACGGCTGGCAGCCGCTTCACGTTTGCTCTGGCTGGTTTGATGAATTTCCTCTGGTTCAATCAGAGAAATCGCACCTGTTGGGCAAACCTCCATACACGCAGGTCCATTAGCACGATGGGCGCATAAATCACATTTAATCGCTTGTGATTTAGGCACTTTTCGAGCAAATAAAGCACTACGTGATGTGTCTTCAACCATGGTTGTAACCACATTCATTGCTCCGTAGGGACAAGCAATGGCACAGGTTTTACAGCCAATACACCGCGATTGAATCACTTTAATGTAACCGTCCTCGTGGACAATCGCGTTATTAGGACACACTTGAGCACAAGGCGCATCGTCGCATTGACGACACATCACCGGCGTGGTGACGTGAGCATTTTTAATGACCTCTAACCGAGGTAAAAAACTCTCACGATCTTGCAGTGTCCCGATACCTTCATCTTGATGTGAAATCGCACAGGCCACTTCACAAGTGCGACAACCAATACATTTATTAGCGTCAGCAAAGATAAATCGATTCATGGGATATCCTTCTGTGTCGATAGGACCGAGTCAACCACCCAGCCCCTATAAGCACAATGTGTGCCAATATTTCAAAGGTCAAAAAATCAACCTTAACTCATTGTTTTTAAAATAAAAACAATAAAAAATTCGTGATAAAATATCGAATCATCACGATGATTTAACTGAGCGGATAACGATATCGACACTTATGTCGGTAATTTTCGACATAAGTGTCGATACTCAGCGTAATCACGAGTTAGCAGCTCTCATAACCACCATGGCCTTGCCACTCAGGAAGACGACGATGTAACTCGGTCACGGCCTCGGTAACCATTTCGGTCATCGGAAACGAGAAGGCCACAATTGCAGGCTGAATGCCGACAAATGTAACTTCGGGTACGAACGTTTTTAGCTCATCAATCAGGAAGTTCAGCGGTAAACTGTGCGTTGATACCATAAACATATCAGCGATGGTCTCAGACTCAATAATCCGCACTTCACCCGCCTTTTCGCCAAAGTCGGCCGCATCCACAACCAAAACACGTCGTGGCTGAATTTTTCGAATCAGATGCAAGCTATCTTCCGGCATGGTGCCACCTTCGATCACACTCCATCCCACTGGATTCTCGCGACACAGTTGTGCCAACAGTGGGCCTGCGCCATCATCTCCCATCATATTATTGCCAACGGTTAACAGTAAGTCTTGGCTCATGCTCCACCCCGAATCATCAAATACATCGTTGGTTCGTTATAGATCGCATTCAAAATCGCGATCATGCCTTTCGTCAACTGCTGGCTTTTTTCTGATTGTGTGGTGCTATCAATGTGGTCAAGCGCTATCGCCAACATGTGAATATGCTCGGGAAATACACTGATTTCACCAAACATCAAAAAGCCTTTCAGTTTGCGGTACGCTTCGCTGTGTTCATCAAGAGCAGAGATCCAAGTCAAATACTCCTGCCCCGAACATTGCATTTCAGATTTCAAACAATCGACAATGCCAAGGTGGTGGCCGATGGTCAGGCTGTAATACATGATCTGCTTCGCTTCGTCGGGCACATCGTATTTGTCATCGACAAATTTACGACTCAAGCGGTAAAAGTAGACTTGGCCATCCAAATGGCGCGATTCACTAACAGCCATGACAAGCCCCTTTAGGTTGATCGCCACCAGTGATTTGACGCATCACAGAACGCATCACGCTGTTGACAATGTCGCTCAAGCGTGGGTCATCGCGCTCACTCAAGTAACAACTAACATTGCTGTCAACGTTGTCAGTTGTACTATTTGCCAGCACCGCTAACAGTTCATTAGCGATGCGTTTACCTTGGCGGTAACCGGCCAATAGACGCGTTTCACGTTCCACCATCACGCGGATATCCATCGGGATACCGGTATGACGCAATGTGGCAGAAGTGGATTGCGCATCATGCTGTTTGGCATGCATTTTTTGCTCAAGCAGACCAAGCGCCACCGCAAAACCGTACAGGGTCGCCGCAGGCGTTGGAGGACAGCCCGGAATGTAAACATCGACTGGCACGATTTTATCTGTTCCCCCCCACACACAGTACAAGTCGTGAAAAATACCGCCGTCACAACCGCATGCGCCATAGGAGACCACTATTTTCGGATCCGGTGCAGCTTCATACGCACGTAGCGCCGGAGCGCGCATAGCACGCGTTACCGCACCGGTAAATAATAAAATATCGGCATGACGCGGAGATGCCACCACTTTGATCCCAAAACGTTCGGTATCGTAGACCGGTGTCGTCGCAGCGAAGATTTCGATTTCGCACCCATTGCAACCGCCGCAGTCCACGCGGTAAACGTAAGCAGAACGTTTGATCTGCTTGATCAGCACTTGTTTCAGCTTCTCATGCTGTGGAGAGACGTCGACTGGTACGGCGGTAGTGTGTTTTTCGCCAGACAGTTGCTTAATACCTTTCACATATCCTCCAAACTCATCAGGATTAAATCATTAGGACTGGTCATATAACGATGTGTCGCCAAATTGGTGCCATCAAGCATGTTGTCTGCCCGGCGGCAGGCCGGACAGGTTTCCAGTTGACGGCGACGGGTAGCGAGCGCTTCACCACGCAACCCCGCTTGCTCGAGGGAATCCACCACGTAATTGAGCAGTTTTTTCGCTACAAACGGACGGTTACAGCAGATGCAATTAGCCAATTCAAACTCGGCACTTTCATACAGATCTTCTTTTTTGGTTACGGCCAATTCGAACGCTTCGGAGAGTGCAATCGCGTGAGTTGGGCACACCTCTTCACAGCGACCACAGTAAATGCAGCGCGCCAGAGATAACTCCCAACGGCGGGTGCCTTTCTGCTCATCGGTTTCCATGATCAAGGCATTCGCAGGACAAGCGCGAGTACACGCACCACACGAAATACATTGACTTGCATTCAATTCTGGTTTACCACGAAAGTCCTCGGCAACCTCAAATGGTGCAAACGGATATTTTTCCGTGACGACACCAGTTTTGAGAATGGTTTTGAGTAATTTAATCATGACAACCTCACAGTCCTTTCAGCGGTGAGTTTTTACGGCTCACGCTGTATTGCTCAATGGCTTTGTAGGGCACGGTTTGGCTACGCTTTTTCTTGGTATCCACAATGGTCACGCGGTCAGTACAAGAGTAGCAAGGATCCAAACTACCAATAATGAGCGGCGCATCTGCTACGGTGTTACCACGTAACATATAACGCAGGGTTGGCCAGTTCGCGTAAGTGGCCGCTCGGCAGCGCCAGCGGAACAGTTTTTGGTTATCGCCCGTCATGCTCCAATGAACGTTTTCACCACGCGGCGCTTCGGTAAAGCCGAGCGCAAATTTGTAGGGTGTGTATTCGAAATCTTCCGTCAAAATCGCACCGGCTGGCAGGTTATCTAAACCGTATTCGATGATGTTGAGAGAATCCAACACTTCACGAATGCGCACGATCACGCGAGATTGCACGTCGCCGTTGCCCATGTGTTGCAGTTCAATCGGCACGTTGGCGTACGCTTCTAGTGATTGACCATGTACAACACGTACATCTCGCTCAAAACCGCTACCACGAATCAGCGGGCCAACTGGGCTGAAATCGCGTGCGATGTCTTTTGCCAACACACCGACCCCCACCAAACGGCTATCGATGTTCGGTGTTGACAGCAATACTTCCACTAACGCTTGGAATGAGTGGCGAACTTCACGTACCATCGCGATGCCTTTTTCTCGTTGCGCTTTTAAAAAGTCGCGACGAACACCGCCAATCAGGTTCATACCGTAAGTTTTTCGTGCGCCTGTCAGCAGCTCGGCCAGTTCCATGGTTTTTTCACGCACGCGGAAAAATTGCATAAAGCCTGAGTCAAACCCCACAAAATGGCTCGACAAACCAATGTTCAATAGGTGGCTGTGCAAACGTTCAACTTCAAGCAAAATGGTACGGATCATTTTCGCACGTAATGGCACTTGGACATTCAGCGAGTTCTCAACAGTATTGGCGTAACCAATACTGTGGGTGAAACCACAAATCCCGCAAACGCGGTCGGCCAAGAAAGCCACTTCGTGATAACCCATGCGAGTTTCGGCCAATTTTTCCATGCCTCGGTGGACGTAGAACATCCGGTAATCGGCGTCAACGATATCTTCACCATCTACGAACAGGCGGAAGTGTCCGGGTTCATCGGAAGTGATGTGCATTGGGCCAACTGGCACGATGCGGTTGGAATCATCACCGCGTTGGTTGATAAACGGGTATGTTTCAGTTTCCGTGGTCGGTTGTGGACGCTGACGATAATCCATCGCATCTTTTCGTAGTGGGTGCACATCGTCTGGCCAGTCATCCGGTAAGATCAAGCGACGCTCATCAGGCAGGCCTACTGGGCGCAGACCGAACATGTCACGAATTTCACGTTCGCCCCATACCGCTGCAGGAATGGTTGGTGTGATAGAAATAAACTCTTGGCTGTTGCCATCCACCAATACTTTGACGGTGATCCAGCATTTTTCAACCCCTTCCATCGACAACGCGTGGTACACCGCAAAGTGACCATGAATGCTGCGTTCGTCGTTACCAAATGACACTGTCAGCCAACCGCCTTGATCGTAGTAAAGCCATTGCATCACTTCAACCAGCGAGGTCATTTTCACCGTGATGGTAACTTGAGTCGTGGTTTGCCACTCTTCTTCAAGGATGGCATTCGGGAATTTTTGCACCAACCCCGCCAGATAGTGTTTGCCCGTTTTTGCCAAGGCATCGTTTTGTGTATTCATTGTCATCATCTGTTACCAACCCAAAATAAAAAAGACCAACGCGAGAACGGTGCCGCCAATAACGGGGAAAACCGTTCGATGCATGTTGAGAAACCGAATACGCGCCATGCAGTTTTCGACAATGCCAGCTAACAAGAACACAACGAATAGTTTTACCAACAGAATTAACGCAGCGCTCCATAGCGTTGCACCGTCCAAATTCGCCGCGCGTCCCCAAGGAATGAAAATGGCCAAAAATAGCTGAGCCACCACTAACTGTTTCAATCCCAAGCCCAGTTTCACCATCGCCAAACCCGCACCAGAATATTCCGTCACTGGGCCTTCTTGCAGTTCTTGTTCTGCTTCGGCACTGTCAAACGGCAATTTGCCCATTTCCACAAATACCGCAAACGCACACGCAATCCCCGCAAATAGATAAGTCACCGGACGCGCCCACTCGCCACTTTGCACGGTGTGGCTGATCACGCCAAGGTCGGTCGACCCAGCGCCCAATGCCATAATGAAAATTGCGAGAATAAAGATGGGTTCAATCAGAATACCCAATGTTAATTCGCGGCTACTGCCCATACCGGCAAACATGCTGTTAGAGTCAATACCGGACAACGAAAAGAAGAAACGACCTATCGCTAACAGATAAATGTCGGTGATCAAATCACCAGAAACCGGAAACAGTGACATGCTAGTGAGTGTTGGCAGTGACATACCAACCAGTAACAAGCTGATCAGCAGTACCCAAGGCATCATCCAAAACACAAAACTGGCATTGGCTGGTGCCACCGATTGACGACGTAATAACTTACCGATATCACGATAATCCTGCAGGATGCCAGGACCACGGCGAGAGTGAATTCTGGCTCGAATAACACGAGAAAAACCAGTCGCCAACGGTGCCAGACATAACATCAGCAATGCTTGAAACACCGCAAAGATCACCCAGTTTAAGCTGGGCATTTCTAGTGAATACATTTACATAACTCCAGAAATCAACGGGAAAAAGATCGTGCAAAGCACAACAAAGCCAATCCAGAACATCATGGTTCTACGGTAAGCTCGACACGAGATTTCTTCTCCTGCAGGAGGTTGAGACAGTAAAAAACGCTCCATCCAAGTGCGGTTAGGTCGAGACTGGTAGATATAGCGGAACATGTGACGCATCGGCTGAGTGATGCCTCCCGCAGAAACCGTCATTTTTTGTTGGTACTGATAACCACACGCCCAAGGATCACCTTGGTGGCGATTGGCTAAACGTTGACGTTTGTGGAAAGCCAAAATGGCCATTGGTACTAACAGCAACAGAGCAAGTGCACATAAAATAATCGGGGTAGATAGCAGAGCTTGCATATTGCTGGCTGGGAACAAGGTAATGTCTTGTGCCACAGTCACGGCCCCTGTTCGTAGCGTTGCGCTAGCAATATCGGCGATGTAAGGTGCAATCCATGGTGCAGCAATGCCCAACACCACACACAACACAGACAAACCAATGGTGGCATTGACCATCGCTCGGCCCACTTCGGTAGCCTTTTCCGCCGCTTCAGATTTCGGCGCACCACCAAAACAGATACCGTACACTTTGACAAAACACATGCATGCCAATGCCCCCGTCAATGCCAACATCACCGCGCCAAACGGGCCAAAGACTAGGTGTGCCACGCTACCCGTTTGGCTAATCGAAAACAGCGACTGGTAAATAAACCATTCACTGACAAAACCGTTCAATGGTGGCAGGGCAGAGATCGCCATGCTACCAATCAGAAAAGTTAGCGCTGTTTGTGGCATATGTTTCGCCAAACCGCCCATTTTTTCCATGTCTTTGGTGTGCAGGCGATAAACCAGCGAGCCAGCTCCCAAACACAATAAGCCTTTAAACACAGCATGGTTAAGCAAATGATACAACGCGCCCAGCAGACCCAACACGGCAATCACCATGTGATCGGTCGCAATGCCCATCATGCTTACACCGACACCCATTAGAATAATCCCAATGTTTTCTACCGAGTGATAGGCCAAGAGCTGTTTGATGTTGTGTTCAGCCAAAGCAAACATCACACCGAGCACCGAAGACAAAGCACCAAAAATCAGTACTACAAGTCCCCACCACCATTGCGTTGCACCGAGAAAAACAATAGCCACTTTCAGCAAGCCGTACACACCCAGTTTCACCATTACACACGACATCAGCGTCGCACAATGTGACGGTGCCAGTGGGTATGCTTTGGGTAGCCATTCGTGAAAGAATATGCCGGCCGATTTAATGCCAAAACCAATCAGCGCTAGTACAAAGGTTAGCGACGCCATTTCACCTTGAGGTGGCGTGGCGATCCAATCACTAAATATCAAGCTGTTTGCGTGGTAAGCTAAAATCGCAAAGGTCGCGACAATAAACACATTCGCCACATGATCCATCACCAAGTAATGTAAACCTGCTTTACGGTGTGCTGCCGTGTTTCCTTGAATCACTAAAGCAAACGAGCTGAGTGAGATGATTTCCACAATGATTAAGAACGCGATCGCCTGATTGGCGGTAACTAACACCGTCATTGCACCGGCAAACAGGTTAAATAATACCGTAATAGAACGGGCTCCCTGGCCTAGGTACTCATCAAGATAATTCATCGCGTATCCCGCAGCGGCGATGGAAACAATTGCAATCACCAACAGTAATAACGCGGATAATTTATCCAGCAAAAACACATCGTAAAACAAGCTAAATTGCAGCGTATAACCAACCGGATGGACGATCACCGCTACAGCAGAAATTAGGCTCAATATGCCCGAAAACATACTGATCACACAGGATAAGCGCAGATTTTCCCGCTCATGATGGCGAGAGAACATAGCAACAAATGCAGCGCCAATATAACCACACAGAGATAAGGCGGTAAGCACAAGAGGATTCATGAATACGGCTCCATTTTGACAATAGCAGACACGCTAGAGGTCGCTTCACGTTTCGCATCACGCGCTTGCAAAGCACTCGCTTCGTCCACCAGCACAATCGCACCTGTTGGACACACTTCTATACACGCAGGACCTTTATCGCGGAATCCACACAAATCACACTTCACTGCAATACTTTTCACGCCCGGTTCCCAAGCCAGAAGATCGTGGCCAAAACTTTTCGGATTCGAAGTACAAGGATTACTAGAACGGGGGGTAGAAGGGATAAAGGTTTCATAGCTATTTGCCATAGCTACGGGACGGCTGCCATCCAGCGCGATCGCACCAAAAGGACACGCCACAGCACATAAAGTACAACCTATGCACAATGTTTCTTGCAAGAGAATGCGATCCTCTTCTTTTTTGATCGCGTTAACCGGACAAACCGTTGCACAAGGTGCATCTTCACAATGTCGACACATAATCGGCGCAGTCGCGTCGTTATGCTTGACTACGGTTAAGCGAGGATGACTTTGCAACCCTTGCTTTTTATGCACATCGGAACACGCTGCCATGCATGTTTGACAGCCAATGCATTTTGTTGGGTCGGCAACCACAAAGCTTTTCATAGTATACCCTGGTTGTTAATTGTACCCATTGAAAAGCATAAAACATGCCAAAACGTAAATTTAAATTTAAATCATTTAAAAACAATAAGTTAAACAAATTAAACCCCCAGAATTGTTGTATATTTAAACATATCATTTGCTGTTGCGCTCTCCTTCGACACGCATCGTCGACACTTGTGACGACATTCACATTTTCTTGCTTAAAAAACAAAACGGCAGAAGGAATTCCCTCTGCCGTTTTGATGTTATATTGTGCTGCACTTTAGCTTATTTGCTGGACGATTTTAGGATGATTCGAACCTCATCATCGCGACGTAACCAGCCATCTTTTTCCATTCGATTCACAAACGGAATAAGGTATTTCCGGCTCAAACTTACCCGTTGTTTTATCTCTTGCAAGGTAATGCGATCTTGGGGGTGATTGCTGCCAATGGCTTGACTAACCAATGCCTGATACACCGCCATGTCGAAGTAAATTTGTTCATCGATGGCGGTGATGTATTTCTGATGCGCGAGTTGACGAAGCCATTTTTTATCTTGGCCAAGCGAAACTTTATTAAGCTCCAAACCAGCCTGCCCCGCTTCACGTGCAAGCCGTAAAATGTTTTTCGCCACCTCGGGCAATTCATCTTCACTTGGTCCATTACCCAACTGCCATTTCGCGTAGCTGTAAAAAATACGTTGTTGCTGTTTGAGTTGTTGTGTCAGTACTTGTACAATTTCTGGCTCGATTTGTAGCGAACTCGACAGTTCACCCGCCCCCATCGCGCGCCCTTCCGATAATAATTGAATAAGACGCGCTTGCGTCTCGGTTAGCCATTGCGGATCAAACACATACTGCCCTTCGACCACGCCTTGCATCGCCGATTCGCCACACAATAATGCCACCGAATAATAGCCTTGTAATTGCAGCAGCATGTTCAGTTGCGCGTGCGCCGTCAGTGTTTCAGGCAAACTAGACAACGCCTGGTAGATCGCACGTTTACGCGCTTTTGCGATAAACGACGTCCACACCACATCGGCTTGTGCCAGCAATCCATGACCGTTGCTTTGAATGATCGCCAACCGCTGACCAAAAAACATCGGCCGTGGCTGACGAAACAGCAAACGCGCCAAATGGGTATTGGGCAATGGAATACACTGCGCAAGACCATGCCACGTACCCACCGCAACTTCCACTTCGCTCGAACGGGTTAAACTCGCATCGCTATAACGATCGTTCAGCCGTACAATGCAACTGTCAGTAAGTGTCACCGGGGCCGACGGCGCACATAGCAAATCACCACGTTGCACCTGTTTTCGGCTTAAACCTTTAATATTGAGCGCCACACGGCAGGTGGCCGAGATCTCATTCACTTGTTGGTGATAACACTGAATCGAACGGATCGCCCCCGTCGTTTCATAAGTTGGACTGAGTAACTTATCACCAACACTCACGGTACCTTGGGCCAGCGTTCCGGTTACAATCGTGCCGACGCCATTGGCTACAAACACGCGATCAACATACAGCAGCGGCGTAGTCCTATCACCCGGCATCGCGTCGGACGGTTCAACTCGCGTCACCATGTCGAGTAAGGTTTGGCGCAACGTATCAATCTTGTGTCCCGTCAGCGCACTCACACACACCACTTCAGGTACGATGCCCGTAACGTCCATAATGCTTTCTAATGCCGACTCTTCAACTTCTGCGAGTACTTGTTCACTCACGAGATCACTTTTGTTGATGCACACCACGATATTTTTCACGCCCATCGCGTGCGCCAAGCGCATGTGGGCGAAAGTCATCGGCATGCACCCTTCGGTGGCGGAAATCACTAACAACAGAATATTGATGTGCCACACGCCAGCCACCATGTTACGCACGTAGCGCTCATGCCCCGGCACATCAATGATGCCTATGGTGCGGCCCTGTTGGTCTTCGAAATGAGCAAATCCCAAATCTTGCGTCATGCCGAGCGCTTGTTCGTGCGGGCGTGCAGTCATCATACCCGTTAACGCTTTTACTAATGTGGTTTTACCGTGATCGACGTGACCCGCTAGACCAATAACAGTCTGTGGTAACATTTCTATACCACTCATGCGTGTTCACCACGGTCGAGCTGTTGAAAAAAACTATCTAAGCGTTCGACAAAGGCCGCCTGATCCGCCTCAAGCACCGTGGTGAGATTCAACACCACCTGATTGTTGTGCAAATAACCAAAGATGGCAGGCGTACCAAGACGTAAATGGTCAAGTAATGCTTGTGGTTTCAGTGGCGTATTCAGCACTAAACCACAACCAGAATAGGTTTGTGCAGGCATAGCACCACCGCCGACTTGAGTGGGCAGTTGCACAAATGTCACTCTATGATGCCAACGCTGCGCGAGCGTTTCACACCATTGACGCGCCTGCGGCAAGTTGGCCAGCGTGCGTTCAGCAATGCCTTGCCCTGAAGTCTCTTGGTTAAGCTTACGAACCAGCAACTCTTCCATCAGTGACAAAATAATTCGTCCGCAACGAAATGCGCGCATCATCGGGTTACGACCCAGACGTTGAATGAGTTCATCACAACCAGCGATCAGGCCAGCTTGCGGGCCCCCCAAAATTTTGTCGCCGGAAAAACAGACCAAATCCGCGCCCATGTCTAGATAGGTCGCCAGTTGCGTTTCGTCTGATGAAAAACGTTCAGTTGACATGCCAGAGCCCTGATCAATCACCAAATTGACATGACTGGGCAAACGACGTTTTACCTCTCGAATATCAGGAGATTCGGTAAACCCGCCAATGAAGAAATTCGATTGATGCACCATCAAAACCATCGCCGTATCTTCGGTAATCGCGTTGATGTAATCATCGGCCGTGGTAACGTTCGTAGTACCCACTTCAACCAGTTTGCAGCCCGACAGCGCCAAAATATCGGGAATGCGAAACCCGCCACCAATTTGAATTTGTTCGCCTCGAGACACAATCACTTCTTTGCCTTTCGCCAGTTCCAGCAACACCAGATACATTGAAGCGGCATTATTATTGACTAACAGTACATTTTCTGTGCCTAGCCAGCTTCTTACTAAAGTGGTCAGTAGTCCGTTTCGCCCGCCCCGTTTGCCGTTTTCCAGAGTAATTTCCAAATTGGTGTAGCCAGTATTCACATCCGAGATCGCATCCCACACCTCGCGATGCAATGGCGATCGGCCTAAATTCGTATGCAGCGCGATACCAGTGGCATTGATCACTCGATGCTGACGTTGTAACGATACGCGCTCACAGCGCTGCACAATGCGCAGATTAATATCGATATGCTGAGCCCCTTTGGTCTTGAAAGCTTCGGACTGACGAATGCTCGCCAGCTCAGTTCGAATAATATCGGTGACAACAGGACGGCTCAGTTGACTGATAAAAGGAGCAAGAATAGCAAGTTGTAGTAACTGTTCGACTTGGGGAAGACGATAATTGATGCGAGAAGCACTCACCTCTGAAAGCTGGGGTGATTGTGAGTTCAAAATGATTCCTTGTTATCTTATCAATGCAACAAGGTCACTACGAAGGCGATTGATATAGTGACATAATTGGCGGAAGAGGCAGGAATCGAACCTACCAAAGCCTGTGCGGCTCACTTTGGTTTTGAAGACCAAGAGGGCCACCAGACCCCATCTCATTCCACAATGGTGCCTAACAGTAAGTATATTTTTGCACTAATTTCTTGATGCAAATCACTATTTATTAAGTTAATCTCAAAAAAATTTTAAGTTACTAAACTATTTTTGCATAAAATGCAATTAGTTGATTATCAATCACCACATGTAAAATATACAAATCATACCATAGACTAATATGTTTCATTTCTTTCACTATCTCCGATAGGTACTAAAAACATTTCGACTATCCCGAATGGCACTATGTCTAAATTGGCTTGTTAGATTTTTAAAGTGACTAAGATTTTCGTCCTAACCGTTAAAGTGTTAAAATGATCACAACAATGCTGTCGTGGCTTCAGGTGACACTTAAAGTACTTCTAGTACCCCACTATCTGATTTTTTCTTTTGGTATCCCACTTGATAATCCACCAGCTTAACCATAAAAACAAAAGGTATATTTTTCAAATGGTTAATAATAAAATTCAATGGTTTCCGGGCCATATGCACAAGGCTCGTAAAGAAATTGAAGAAGTCATTCCGCAAATTGATGTGATTATCGAAGTGCTTGATGCACGCATTCCTTATAGCAGTGAAAACCCGCTCATTTCTCAACTTCGCGGTGACAAACCTTGCGTTAAAGTACTGAATAAGCGTGATTTAGCGGATCCCGAAATGACCGAGCTGTGGATTGCTCATTTAGAGCAAGAGCAAGGGGTGAAAGCGATGGCCATCACCACGGCGAATCCACAAGAAGTACACCGAATTCTCGATTTGTGTCGCAAACTGGTTCCCCATCGTGAAGAAGTGGGTAAAAATGTCCGCACCATGATCATGGGGATCCCTAACGTGGGTAAGTCCACCATCATCAATACGTTGGCTGGTCGAGCGATTGCTCAAACGGGTAACCAACCGGCGGTGACACGTCGCCAACAACGGATCAATTTACAAAATGGTATCGTGCTATCTGATACTCCCGGTATTTTATGGCCGAAAGTTGAAAACCCTCACAGTGGGTTTCGCCTTGCCGCGACAGGCGCGATTAAAGATACCGCAATGGAGTACGAAGATGTCGCGTTTTACACAGTCGAGTATCTCGCCAAATATTATGCCGACAAACTCACCGCACGTTATCACGTTGATGGCACACCGCAGTCTGATGTGGAATGGATGGAAGCAATCGGCCAAAAACGAGGCGCGCTGCGCGCTGGTGGACGAGTAGATTTGCATAAAGCATCGGAAATTCTGTTACATGAACTTCGTCAAGGGGTACTTGGGCAAATTACCTTAGAACACCCAGAGATGATCCCAAATGAATTAATCGAAGTTGAACAAGAAGAAATCCGCAAAGCAGAAGAAAAAGCGAAAATAAAAGAAGAGCGTCGTAAACGCTATTTACGCAATAAACGCTAGCGACTGATACAACCAACACCTAACACAACAACGCAAAACTTCGCACAAAAAGTCACAACGTCACTTAGATTGTGGCTTTTTATCTCCCTCGCTTAATCGTCTAAGGCTTTGATTCACTCACTTCCTGTGTTTAGCTATACACAAACGTACATTTCAAGACACACCACTGAGTGACAAACGAGGTTATGGTCAGTTAGGCTATCTGGCGTATTAAGACCCACAGATAGCTTTCATAAAGCACTGTCTGATGATTATCTGCGGAACCTAATCATCAATTTACCATCATACGTTCATGATCTTATCTCACTTACGGAACCTAACATGAAAAAACGCTGGATTGCAGTCGGCATCGTATTAATCGGCAGTGGTTATTGGGTTAACTCACATTTTTCTCAACCCAAAGCTTCACTGCCAACCCTCACGGCACAATTAGGTCAAATTGAAAAACAAGCCGTCGCGGTAGGAAAAATCGTTCCTGCTCACTCGGTTTCCGTCAAATCGCAAATTGAAGGTATCGTTGGCGAGGTTTTCCACCAGGTCGGTGAACACGTGACTGCAGGTACGCCATTAATTAAAATTACCCCTAACCCAACTCCGCAGGCACTCACCGAAGCAACTACCATGTTAATGCAAAGTGAGGCCAGCTTAGAATCAGCAAAACAAAACGTTGCCAATTTAGAACGGTTGGTACAACAAAATATTATTCCCAAAAACTACGGCGACTATGTCCAAGCTCAAGCGGAACTGAAGTCAAAATTAGCCGATGTGGTACAAAAACGCCAAAACTTGGAGTTAATTCGTAGCGGTGAAGCCTCGATTGGTGACGCAAAATTAACCTCCACCCTTCCCGCTCCGATTGACGGCACTATTTTAAATTTAAACGTTGAGGTGGGTGAGCCAATCATCTCTACCGCCTCCAGCCAAGCTGCGACCGAATTAATGACCATCGCCGATATGAACAACATGATTTTTAAAGGCAGTGTCAGCGAACACGATGCCGCGCAATTAGCCGCTGGTATGCCAGTTACGGTCGTACTTGCGCCCTTTCCAACCATTAATATCGATGGCGTATTAAGTAAAGTCGCCGTGCAATCGGAAAAGCTTAATAACCCTAGCTCAACCAATAGCACAGGGTTTGATAATGGTTTTGAAGTCGAGATTAGCCAACTGAGCTTTCCTGATACAATTACCCTTCGCTCCGGTTTTTCAGCCACCGCTCATATCATCTTAGAGAAAGTCGACGATGTCGTGACGATCCCTGAACATGCATTACGTTTTCAAGGTAATCAAGCCGAAGTATTAATGGCTGATGATTCAGAACATGGATTCACCGCACAGCCGGTAACATTAGGGTTATCCGATGGCATCAATGTGCAAATTATATCTGGACTTGAAAACCAACAAACCATTGTGGATAACAGTATGCTGAGTCATTCTTATGCCAACTAATGCCTTAATCAATTTTACCCGTTATGGATTATTAGCACTTGCGATCAGTCAGCCCGCTTTTGCTATTACGTTAGAACAAGCTTGGCAAGCGGCAAAAACCGCTGATCCAACCTACATGCAGGCGCAAATCCAATCGCAAATTAGTCAAACTGACGTCGCCACTGCCACTAGCGTCTTACGCCCATCGCTGAATATCACGGCGCAAACCAGTTGGAATGATGATGGTGACAACCAAAGGGGTTATGGCGCTGTATTGAGTCAAACCCTTTGGGATAGCTCTGCTTGGTCTGCGCTTGATCAGTCTCAAGCTCACTATGTCGCTACGCAACTGCGGGCAAAAGCGGAATACAATCACCTTGCTGCCCGTTTACTGACCGCTTATCTTGATGTGGCAAGCGCTCAAGGCGATTTGAATCTTGCTCAAGAAAAATGGCGTGAAGGTGGACAATTACTGCAGATCACTGAGCAGCGCTATCTGGCCGGTAAAATTCGCGCCACAGAGTTAGAAGATATGCGCGCCAATCATGTTGATGAGCAAGCAGCTTTACTTGCCGCACAATCAGCTCTTGCTAGTAAACAATATGCGTTAACGGCACTCATTAATCAGCCCGTTGATAAAATCAATGAAATCAATACGCAGCTATCAGAGCAGCCCACTTTGCCTTTTGCGACTGAACAACAATGGATTAAGCTTGCCAAAGACAACAGTCCGACCTTGTTAGCCAACATACAAGAGTTAACTGCGGCTCAATTTGCCCATGACGCCGCCGAAGCCAAATATTACCCGACGTTATCAGGTAGCGTATCCTATCAAAGTACTGATCAAGGTCGTGATGGTGATTTGAATGCAGGACTGACGCTCAGCGTGCCTATCGATTTAAATGGGGCGACACGTTCTAGTGTGGATCGCGCTCAACTCACTATCTTAAACAACAAGCAAGCGGTAAGAAAAGTTGAGATTGATATTCAACAAGAAATTCAAACTCGCTTTCATCAACTGCAATTGGAATGGCAACGGATTGAAATTGCCCAGCAACAAGTGTTGGCGCGACAAACTGCGTTAGAAAGTAAGCAAGCGGTGTATAACGCCGGGATGACCGAAGCTTCTGAGGTGATCACTGCTCATAATGCACTGTTTAATAGTAAACATACCTTACAAACTCGTTTATACGACTACTGGCATCATCGCATTGCCTTGCTAAAAACCGTTGGAAAATTAGATGATGAAAGTATCGCGTTAATCGCACGAGCACTGCAGTAATGAACAGCCTATTTCTACAAGTTGCCCAAACTTTGTTGGCACACCGCTTGCGCAGCACATTAGCCATTATTGCTATTGTCTGGGGAATGCTGTCGGTACTGGTTTTGGTCGCTTTAGGTGAAGGTTTTTATCGAGTGAATACTCAATCCTTTGCGTTACTGATGAGTGATACTCAGATGGCTTTTCCTAGTCAAACGACTAAACCATGGCAAGGGCTACCAGCGAAACGACCGATCCGGATCTCCGAGGAGCAAATGCACGCGTTAGCCAGACAATCAGCGATAGAGCAACTGTCGGTGATGTACGGAAAATGGGATGCCAACGTCACCAACGATCAAGGACGCTCACTACCAGGTTATGTCGCTGGGGTTGATCAGCATTATTTTGCTTTACAAAGTCTAACCTTACGTCCGGCGTCGCGTGCGATAACCCCTAATGATGTACTCAATCATGCGAGAGTAGCAATCATCGGTTGGCAATTAGCCCAAGTCGGTCAATTGGCGCTCGGCGATAGCGTTAAGGTCAATGGCGTACCCTTTTTTATTATTGGTATCACTGAGCAAAAAGAAGGCGGTGTATCATTAAATAATGAAAGTAATCAATTGATGATCCCTAGCACGACCTTTACCGATTTATGGCAAAGTAAACCCTATTCTCTATTGGTAAAACCTAAAGTAGATATTCCCGGACTGGCTTTACGTCACACCATACAAACGTTTTTTGCCAAGCAGCAACACTATGATCCAACCGATAGCGAAGCGGTTTATTTACCAGACTTCAGTAGTGGTGCTCAATTTATCAATGCGCTATTTCGCGGTATTCAGCTGTTTTTAGGTGCGAGTGGCATGATAACACTTGCCGTTGGCGCGTTAGGCGTGGCGAATATTATGTTTTTATCGGTGACAGAACGAACACGAGAAATAGGTGTGCGACTGGCGGTTGGGGCAACCCCAAGCACTATTCTCTGGCAATTTATACTCGAAGGCACGTTATTGGTTGCTCTTGGCTGTACATTCGGTATTGGCCTCTCGTATTTAACCATTGCAACGCTCAATCAATTGGATTTGCCTGAATGGCTGGGTACGCCGATCATCACCAGCGCATCGATCATTGGCTCGCTCTTGATCACCACTTGCCTCGCGTTATGTGCCGCTTATTTTCCGGCGCGCCGTGCCGCCCATTTAACGCCAGTGTTAGCTTTAAGTGCGAGAGGATAGCATGCTGCCAATCAGACAAATTGTTCAAGAAATGCTGGCAGAAAAACAGCGTCTTTTGCTCACGATACTTGCCGTCGCTTGGGGAACCTTGTGCATTAGCATCATGTTAGCCAGCGGCGAAGGGCTAAAACAAGGGGTAACCCGCGCCTCGCAAAGCGGTAATGGTCAACTGATTTACATCACTCCCGGCTACGCCACTATCAATAGTGGGCGATTCTTTAGCGGCCAAGCCGTGACTTTACAAGCTCAAGATGTCGATGTAATCCGTGCATTGCCCAATGTACAACAAGCAGAAGTCAGTGCTGTGTGGGAGAAAACCGTCAGTTACCAAGAAAACAGCAGTTGGCGAACGCCCTATGCCGTTAGTCCTGATTATGCTCAATTGACAGGGATAGAAATGATGCCCGGCGGTCGCTGGTTTAATCAATTAGATAAGCAGCAACAGCGTAAAGTCATCGTGTTGGGTTATACCACTGCAAGTCAGTTGTTTAATCAAGAGAGCGACGAGGATTTCCTGCAATCGCCCGTGTTAACCATCAATCCCGTCGGTAAAATCGTTAAAGTCGGTGATGAAGACTTCACAGTAATTGGAGTCATTAAAACCAATAGCTCACTAGTAGAAGATGGCTTACCCATTGATTATTCGTTATTTGTTCCTTTAAGTACTTGGCAACGTTTTTATCCCAATCAACCGATTACGGCGATTAATGTCAAACCCACAGCACAGGCAGATCGCGAACAATTAGCTCAAGTGATTAAACAAGTGTTAGCCAGAAAATATTCTGCCGATCTCAGTGATGAGCAGTTAATTCAAACCCAAGACATGCTACTCAGACAAAAAACCATGCAACGCTTTTTACTCGGTCTGCAAAGCTTTTTAGGGGTGATTGGTCTTGTGACTTTAAGCGTTGCAGGGATTGGGATTGCCAATGTAATGTATGCAACCGTCAAACGCGCTACGCGAGATATCGGTGTCAGAATGGCGGTTGGCGCTACCAGCACCAATATTCGCCTGCATTATTTAGTGCAATCCATCCTAACGATGGCTATGGGGGGAATCGTTGGATTGAGTTTTAGCTACGCACTTATCCGTCTTATTCAACAATTACCACTGCAAGGTAACTTTCTTTATGATCAGTTAGGTAAACCTCAACCAGAACTATCATGGCCAATTCTGCTTTTGGTTATGGCAGCATTAATTATCATCGGCGTCATTGCGGCTTGGTTTCCAGCTAATCGCGCAGCAAATATCACTCCATTAGAGGCATTACAAAGTGAATGATCAATCTCCTCTCGTGCAACTCTCCAATATCTGTAAGCATTATCGAAGTGGTGAAGAACACGTCAAAGCGCTGGATAATGTCTCACTGAATATCAATAAAGGGGAATACCTTGCTATTCTTGGTCCATCTGGCTCAGGCAAATCGACCTTAATGAATGTTCTTGGCTGTTTGGACACCCCAACCAGTGGTAACTATATACTCGAAGACAAACAAGTATCATCGTTAAGCAATCACCAGTTAGCCAAGATAAGAAATCAAAAAATTGGTTTTGTTTTTCAAAGTTTTAATTTACTTGATTATGCGAATGCGATTGACAATGTCGCTCTGCCACTGGTGTATAGCGGAACGAAGTTGAAAGAAAGGCGTCAACGGGCAAAGTATTTATTAGAGAGCGTTGGTTTGGGCGATCGCCTCTATCATAAACCCAATCAACTATCGGGTGGTCAAAAACAGCGAGTGGCTATTGCTCGAGCACTGGTTAATGACCCACAAATCATTTTGGCCGATGAACCCACAGGGGCGCTGGATTCAACATCAGGCGCTGAAATCGAAGCCCTGTTCAATCAACTCCACCAAGCGGGACGAACGCTGATTATTGTCACTCATGATGTGGCACTGGCGCAGCGCACTCGGCGGATCATTACTATTAAGGATGGTAAAGTGTTATCGGATAAGCCTGCTATCAAAGCGAATAAGGCTTAAACTCCTCCCTTTAGGGAGAAGATAAGAAGGCTGAGAAACAGTCTTCTTATCTTGCTGAATCAATCATCATTTGATGTTGGCTAAGGTCAATAAAATTGACTCCAACTGATCCCATGACATTAATTGTGAATCAATGACTTCTAAACGAGATTCAAAACCTTGTAGTGTCAATTCGTTAACCGATAACACCCCGTTATTGGCATTAAAAGCATAACAACCTTTACTCGTATTCAGCACTCCTTTGACCCGTTCAGCGGTTAAGGCACTAAGCATTGAAAATAACTCATCAAAATCAAATAGATACTCAGCACCGAATAGCCAGCCACAACTGTAGTAGCCTTGACCACGATTTTCTTTACGTAGGAATGCTTGTCCCGGTGCTAAGGCAAACTGTGGCTCTAATTGCGCATGATGATGGTGATGAGCTTCGATATGGCTTGATGCACTTTCCGCATTACGCTCTATATCAAGCATCGAGAACGGTAAATTGCCCTGACTGACGAATTGATAAGCCGCTTTCGCTGGTTGCTGTCTGGCTAACCAAGTCCGGAAAACCTCAATATCTGTTGGCGTTGCTTGGTCAACTTTATTGGCAACAATCACATCCGCACTGGCTAATTGATCATTAAAATTTTGATTCGTCACATATTTATCATTACTTAAATGACTCGGATCGACTAATGCAATGGTCGCTTTGAGGTCAACATAAGGCTGATATTGGGCAGAAGTTAAAGTGGCGATAACTTGCTTGGGGTGCCCTAAGCCTGTCGGTTCGATCAATAAACGATCGGGCTTCTGTCTTAACAGGGTATTAATCCCCACAGACATAGGTACACCCGCCGTACAGCACATACACCCACCCGGGACTTCTTTAATGAATGCCCCTTGTTCGGACATCATCGCGCCATCAATACCAATTTCACCAAACTCATTCACCAACACCGCCCACTTTTCATCGGCCGGTTTATGCTTCAATAAGTTTAAAATCGTGGTCGTTTTACCTACGCCAAGAAAGCCAGTAATAATATTAGTCGGGACTTTTTTTGTCATCGTGCTACTCCTTTTCGCGGAGTATATACAAAAAATAAAGAGGTGTAGACCGAAACGAGCCGAGGACCAGCACTTGAATAGTAAAAGGCGCACTGTATAAGCGCGCCTTAATCCTCGTAACTCAATCGTGAGTGATGCGAATCAGGAAGGCTATCGTTGCAACCTGATCATAATCGAGGCTATCTGAATTGTAGGTTGAATCCGTCCAAATTGTAGGTAAGGCATTCGTTTCCTCCATTTTGAAATACTTTGCTTGCCTTACGCTTTAACTATGGCTGATTTATCGCTGAATTCAAATCTTTTACCTTATTTTCTAGCTTTGATCGCGCTTTTGAACATGAGTCCTAAAAAAAATCATTTTTGAAAGTCAATATTTCATATTTGGCGCTATAGTTAATAAATTGTCTGCGTATAATTTACATTTTGTTACTTATCACGAGGCTGATCATTTAATGTTAAAGCGAGAGAAATTCCCTCACCGTTTATTTGTCAAAGTTCCCAAAGATACCCTCAATCAATTTCTCTCTAAAGATAAAACCTCTATTTCTGTATTACTATTAGCCATTGTCGTTGGTGTACTGGCAGGTTTAGTTGGTACTTATTTTGAACATGCCGTCCATCTGGTATCTGAAACCCGAACTGAATGGTTAAAAGGTTCGATTGGACATCTTCTTCCTCTCTGGCTCGCTGCGTTTTTAATCAGTGCTGGACTCGCATTTATTGGCTACTTTCTGGTCCATCGTTTTGCGCCCGAAGCTGCTGGCTCAGGCATTCCTGAAATTGAAGGAGCGATGGATGGCATACGTCCGGTACGTTGGTGGCGAGTTCTACCCGTTAAATTTTTCGGCGGTATGGGGGCTCTAGGATCGGGTATGGTACTCGGCCGTGAAGGGCCAACGGTTCAGATGGGCGGTGCTATTGGTCGCATGGTATCCGATATTTTTCGAGTAAAAAATGAAGATACCCGTCACTCTTTGCTCGCGGCTGGTGCCGCTGGAGGACTAGCTGCGGCCTTTAACGCACCGCTGGCTGGAATTATGTTTGTGATGGAGGAGATGCGCCCTCAATTTCGCTATACGCTTATTTCCGTGCGAGCGGTGATCATCTCTTCTGTCTCAGCAAATATCGTCTTTAGGCTGATTAACGATCAATCGGCTGTCATTACTATGCCTCAGTATCAACCACCGGAGTTGATCGCACTTGGCCTATTTTTATTACTCGGGATACTGTTTGGTCTCTTTGGCGTACTATTTAATAAGTTGATTACTCTTGCTCAAGATTTATTTGTCAAAATTCATAAAAATGCCCGCATACGCTACCTTATCACCGGATCATTGCTCGGTGGTTGTTTCGGATTAACACTGCTCTATATTCCAGAGCTAACTGGGGGAGGAATTGCATTAATTCCTGCGGTTACCACCGGAGAATATGGGGCAGCATTACTGCTGTTGCTTTTCGTCGGTCGTATCCTGACAACTTTACTCTGTTTTGGCTCTGGCGCACCAGGGGGCATTTTTGCTCCGATGTTGGCACTCGGAACGCTATTTGGCTATGCTTTTGGATTGATTACTCAAAGTCTGTTTCCAGAATTAAATATAGAACCTGGCATGTTCGCGATTGCAGGGATGGGGGCGCTTTTTGCCGCTACCGTTCGTGCTCCAATCACTGGAATATTGCTTGTGATCGAAATGACAAATAACTACTACTTAATTTTACCGTTAATCATCACCAGCTTGGGCGCTGTTATTTTCGCGCAACTGCTCGGTGGACAGCCTATCTACAGTCAGTTATTGCATCGAACCTTAAAGAACGACAAATTACGCCAGCAAGATTTACCGCAATCCTAGGGGCTGTTGATCTTTCACGGTTAAATTCACACCCATACTACACCCAAACAACTTGGAGTTGCAGGTAGGCGGCAAGTGAGTGACAAATTTGTCTGGAACAAATTTGAACAGCTGTAGGCTGGCCTTTGGTTAGAGCCACAGATGGCTCTCATAATTTCCATAAGCATAGACAGGCGATGTGATGGGCGAGCCCCCCTGCAGATTCAAGTCGCAAGAGTATATCGGGGATATTTTACTGATCAATGCCCTTGTAAAAAACTAACCATTATTACCTTACCGTTTTGTGAGATCTATCCACCTGATTATACGCACTAGCTTGCTGAAACTTGGTAGAATCGCGGCTCATTTTATGCCATGTCGTACAAGGAAGTGGAGATTGAACTGGAAAAGATTAATTTCTGTACAGAGCGTTCCACCCGCTCAAGCCGCATTGGCACTCGGTGTCATTGGCTTAGGGCAAGCATGGGCTTTATACTTGCCTAATATTGGCTTAACGATTCGGCCTTATATGGCAATCGCAGGAGCACTCCTTCTGCTGCCTGTTCTTTTTAAATATCTAACCAGCTATTCAACATTTCTCTGTGATATCCGCCATCCATTATTTGGTAGCCTTATGGCACCAATGAGTATGGCGTTACTGATCCTTTGTGACTATCTCGCGGTGATCTCCCCTACTATTGCTTACCCAATTTGGGCAATATCACTCTTTTTGCATATCATCATGATGCTATTGTTTTTTTACTTCCAACTGAAAAATTTCAAAATAGCTCATATTGTACCTAGTTGGTTTTTGTATCCAGTGGGACTGATTAGCAGCTCTCTTGCTGGAACCCAATTTGGCCATACTGTTTTTTCTGAGAGCTTAGTTAATCTCTGTATTGCTATCTATTTTGTGATGCTACCCGTCGTACTTTATCGATTAGTTTTTGAAGGGATGCTTCCGAGACGAGCCCGACCAACCTTAGCGATTATGGCCGCGCCGATCAATTTAACGTTAGCCACTTACTTGGTTAATTTCTCATCCCCAGATCCAATCCTCACGGGTGCGTTAGCAGGCATAGCCATCACCATGACTCTGCTTATTTACTTATGCTATTTCAGGCTGCTTCGGTTAGCATTTCAACCATCGATTGCCGCGGTTACCTTCCCTTCAGTCATTAGTGCTATTGCTATGCACCATTTAACGACTTTCTTTCAACACAATCATCCCCAGTGGAATTGGCTGCACTATTTTGGATTTATCGAATTAAGCATTGCAACTTTGCTCGTTATCTGGGTTACCTATGGATATATACGTATGTATTGGCCAGAAATTAGCCCGGATTCCACAACCAATAATATATAACCTTCATCAATTATGAGCCCGATTTTATATTGTTGATACGAGTGTTTGATACTTTTCATCGCTCATAGACAGAATGAAAAAGCCTTCCTAAACTTAGAGTAATTCAACAATATAGATCACTGTTATGAAAAGAATTTTCATCTGCTCCTATATTAAATTCATCCTACTACTGAGTTTAGGTATATTTTCACCTCTAGCATTAACCGATAATGCCTTTCCTACTCGTCCATTAACCATGTTAATTGGTTTTAATCCCGGCGGAAGTACTGATATACAAGGACAGGTTTTAGCCAAGATTCTCACAGAAAAACTCAAACAGCCCGTTAATATTATTTATCATCCTGGAGCTGGTGGTGCAGCAGCAGCGGCTATGTTGGCTCATAGTAACGATCAAGGATATACCTTCCAGTACGGCCTTTCTCTGCCGTATACCTTTGCTCCATTGGCTAATTCTGCCTCGTATTCGCTCGACAGTTTTCGTTATGTAGCGGGCCTTACTTTAGATCAAAATGCCTTTATTACCGGAGCGAACAAGCCTTTTAAAACGTGGGATGAATTTATTCACTATGCCAAACAAAATCCTGGCTTAATTTATGCTTCACAAAATGCGCAAGATCGATTTGTTATCCAACGAATCATGCAACGAGAAAATATCTCATTACGTATTGTCCCCACCACTGGAGGTTCAGGAATGGCCCCATTAATTTTATCAGGCGATGCCGACATTGCCTTTAGTGGAGGTACACACAGTATATATACGGATTCTGGATTAATGCATGTTTTAGTAAGCCTCGCAGATGATCGATTAGCCTATTATCCCAACGCTCCGTCTCTGAAAGAGTTGGGCTATGGCGTAAGTATTCACGCCATTCGAGTGGTTGCTGTCCCTGCAAATACTCCTGATAATCATGTGGCTATTCTTAAACAAGCTCTCAAAGAGGCAACTCAAGATTTACGCTTTCAACAGGTCACCGAGAAAAAAATAAAAATGCCGGTTATCTTTATGGAAGAATCCGAATTAAAAGCATTATTTACAATACAGCTCCACGAATATAAGCAACTTATTTCCGAGTCTCTATCGTTTGAACGTTATGACGCTCACCGATAATTGAAGGTAAAAACTCAAATAGAGCATAAACAAACCGCACAGGAGTAAAGATTGTATGTCACCGAGTCTTCCCCCAAAAAATAGGATGAGAAATAAAAGGTGGGAACTGAAATTTGCTACACGGATTACTTTAATCTTTGGTTTTCTCGGCCTGTTCGCTTTGCTTATCTCAATGCTATATGCAGTGCACACGGCAGAAAACTATTTACAGGATAAAATTGATAATAATTTTATCCAAAGGCAACGCACCGTCCAAAGTTTAATTGAAAATCGCTTAGATTTATTGGAGGTTTATCTACACACTACCGCATCAAACCGGATTTTCTCATCTTTAGCAGAACAAGATACTGAATTTGATTCAGTGGCTGATGATATGATTTTTATGTTACAAGACTCTAATGTCGGAGCCATATTAGATATATTTTTTTTAGTCGATACCTCTGACAACTTGCTCATCAATGCAGGGTTGCCTCTTTATAAGATTGAGCCTCTGCTACAAAACATGCACTCCCCTCTACATTACGCTAACCGTTGGACACTAGTTCATAGTGCTTCGCTGACCGCGTTTATCAAAGCTGTTCCTATTTTTGATCCTGCTACCATCAATTTAAGAGGATACATGTTTATTGGCTTGGCAATTGGACAAAATCGAACATTCCTTAAGTATCTTGCTGAACAGGCAGATTTAGATACCTTCAGTCTACAATATCAAAATAAATCGCTTATACGGTATAACGCCGCTTCTTCATCACCGTTATCGCTGACTACGGGTGAAAATTCCAGTGTATTATCTTCACCCTCTTTTTATTTGTACCGTTCTCCCATTAAGCTTCATCATCAAACGTTTCCCATTACGCTCGAATTAGGCATAAAAGATAGCCGTTTTCCCTCAGTCAAAGAGCATTATATGCACTCTTTTCTTCTATTATCGGGCGGATTTCTCTGCTTACTCGTTATTGCTGCTTGGGTACTGCACTTAAGCCATAACCGTGCGATTAGCCAACTCACTAACTATATCCAAGGTATCCAACAAGGGCTAAGAACTCGATTCTTACCAACTGGTGTTTATGAATACAATCAAGTTGGTGAAGCAATGCAGCATATGGTTGAAAACCTAAAAATTGCCGCGACCGTCTTTGAGTCAGCAGAAGGCATGATCGTCACAGACGCCAATCGCTATATTTTACGAGTTAACCAAGCTTTTACTGATATTACCGGATATCAACCATCTGATGTTCTTGGACAACATTTAAATGTGATTCGATCACAACAGTATGATAAACATTATTATAAAAAACTAAACCAACATCTATCAACCCATGGAACTTGGCAAGGTGAAATATGGAATCGAAGAAAAAATGGTGAGGATTACCTGCAGTGGACACATATAACGGCAGTGATGAGCGATAATGACGAATCAATCATCAATTATGTTATTACCTTAGTCGATGTTACTCAGCGTAATGCCGCAGAAAATAAAATTAAACAATTAGCTTTCTACGACCAGTTAACCGGCCTCCCCAACCGTCAACTTCTATTAGAACGCCTCGATCAAACGAGACGGAATACAACAAGAAATGGGCATTACGCTGCTGTGCTATACCTAGATTTGGATGATTTTAAAACTCTAAATGATACCCGTGGACACGATGTAGGGGATAAATTTTTAACGCTAGTTAGCCAACGTTTAATCGATTGTGTCAGACGAACAGATACGGTTGCTCGCATTGGTGGCGATGAATTTGTCATCATTCTTGAACAACTAGGTAGCAGTGAAGAACAAGCCTCTCAACATGCCGATCAACTTTGTCAAAAAATTCTCCACGCCCAAGAAAAGCCATATCAAATTGATAATATTGAACATTTTAGCACGTTAAGTATTGGGATTACGCTATTCAAAGGTGAAACACTTCGTGTTGATGACTTACTCAAACATGCTGATTTAGCCATGTACCAATCAAAAGGAGCAGGAAGAAATACCCACCGTTTCTTCAACCCTGAAATGCAAAAAGCCGTATTAGCTCACGCAAAAATGGCTAATGATCTTCGTTATGGACTCAGTCATCAGCAATTCATGCTTTACTACCAACCTCAAGTCAATCACAGCGGAAAACTCATTGGTGCTGAGGCGTTAATCCGTTGGAAACACCCTACGCATGGTATGATCTCTCCCGGTCACTTTATTCCCGTTGCCGAGGAAACTGGGCTAATTTTACCTCTCGGTGAATGGGTGCTGAACCAAGCCTGTAAAGTCTTATCACGGTGGAAACAGAGTGAGTTAACACAAGATTTGGTGCTCGCGATTAACATCAGCGCCAAGCAATTTCATCAAGCTCATTTTGTGACACAGATTATCACCGCGATTGAAAAGCACGGCGTTGATCCTAACCAACTAAAACTAGAAATCACAGAGAGTATGTTGCATCAAGATCTCAAAGACACCATCACGAAAATCGCTCAACTCAAGCAATATGGTGTCCATTTTGCTTTAGATGATTTTGGAACTGGGTACTCATCACTCAATTACCTAAAACAGTTACCTTTAGATGAGTTGAAAATCGATCAATCTTTTGTACATGATTTAACTACAAATAGGCACGATGCTGATATTGCACGCACCATTGTTTCACTTGCTAACAGCATGAAATTGTCTGTTATTGCTGAGGGAGTTGAAACCAAAGCCCAACGAGACCGATTAGCTAGCTATGGTTGTTTTCATTTTCAAGGCTACTTATTTGGACCTCCCGTTCCACTCGAAGAGTTCTCATTCAATTATACCCTTCCGACTTGAAGCCGGAGCAGTGTTGACTATGCTCATAAAGTCTTCTGCCGCCTACCTGCAACTGCAAGTTGTTTGGGTATATATAAAATTGACTCGATAATAAATATTATTAATATTTAATCACTTTATTAAAAATCCATAT